>NZ_JAJEQM010000047.1 GCF_020687385.1 Hominilimicola fabiformis | reverse complement strand
TTGAGTATCACTATTCTGTATATTATAATTATCTTGATTGATAGGATAGATATAATTAATATCAGTATTATTAATATTATTATAATTACATTTCGATTTTCGAAACTCTAGACTTTCGATTTCCGAAAGTCCTGACTTTCGATTTTCGAAAGTCTTGTTTTTCGATTCCCGAAAGTCTTGACTTTCGATTTCCGAAAGTCTTGTTTTTCGATTTTCGAAAGTCTTGTTTTTCGATTCCTCGAAAGCTTGATTTTCATTCTTCGAAGTGCTTGATTGTGATGTAGTATCCTTATCTTCAATATCATAAAACTTTTTTAGATATATTATTGCAGGTCTTCCTTGTCCCTGTTTTACTCTTTCAATAAGACCGATACCTTTTTCGCTGTCAAGCTCTGCAAGCATTTTTGTGGCTTTTTCAGTTCCGCAACACATTTGCTCCATAACATCATTCGTAGTAAAGAAAATATATGCTCTGTTGTCATCATCAAGCCAACCATTACGAATAGATAAACTCATTCGGTCAAGCATAAGACCGTAGAGTAATTTTGCACTGTCAGATACCTTTTTGAAAAACTGTGATGTTATAAGAATTTTTGGTATTCTGTAAAATGTAAATTGCTCTGCCTCAGAGCCATAAAAATAATCAAATTGCATATTTAACCCTCCTTTTAAAAGATTTTGTTTTTCGGAAAATAAGTAAGACGTGGGAAGTCACATTATATCTTAAGATATACTCCGTCTTCATTGTGACCGAGCGGCGAATTACCGAAGTATCATTATTACTGATTTTCGAGTTGTGGCAAAGAGTTTCCCATATTCTTTTTTCTTCTTGCACATAGTTCGCAAATGCGTGTACAGCAGACGGCTCGTCGAAAATCTTGTTTACTTAATTACCTTTTATTTAGTTTTCTGTGTTTGATTGCTCAAAATAACACATCAGAAATGTCCGATAGACATTTCTAATCTATCATCTTGATATAAATTTTTTGTAACAAAAAAGGGAGTAATAGTATCAGATGTACACTTACATCGTTTACTATTACTCCCTAATTTTTCAAAATAAAAAAGGTGACTTACAAAAAGTAAGTCACCAATTTGGTGCAGATGAAGTGAACACGTTTTGACATACACAATTAAATATAAGTTTTATTAAAGGGAATAATAATAGATT
>NZ_JAJEQM010000046.1 GCF_020687385.1 Hominilimicola fabiformis | reverse complement strand
GGTTAGCTCACAGGCTTCGGGTGTTATCGACTCTCATGGTGTGACGGGCGGTGTGTACAAGGCCCGGGAACGTATTCACCGCGGCATTCTGATCCGCGATTACTAGCAATTCCAACTTCATGCAGGCGAGTTGCAGCCTGCAATCTGAACTGAGACCGAGTTTTGTGATTCGCTCCACCTCACGGTTTCGCTGCACTTTGTTATCGGCCATTGTAGTACGTGTGTAGCCCTGGGCATAAGGGGCATGATGATTTGACGTCGTCCCCACCTTCCTCCGATTTGTCACCGGCAGTCTCGCCAGAGTGCCCAACTTAATGATGGCAACTGACAATAGGGGTTGCGCTCGTTGCGGGACTTAACCCAACATCTCACGACACGAGCTGACGACAACCATGCACCACCTGTCACCTGATTCCCGAAGGCACTCAAGTATCTCTACTCGATTCCAGGGATGTCAAGCCCAGGTAAGGTTCTTCGCGTTGCTTCGAATTAAACCACATACTCCACTGCTTGTGCGGGCCCCCGTCAATTCCTTTGAGTTTCAACCTTGCGGTCGTACTCCCCAGGTGGGATACTTATTGTGTTAACTGCGGCACAGAAGGGGTCGATACCTCCTACACCTAGTATCCATCGTTTACGGTGTGGACTACCAGGGTATCTAATCCTGTTTGCTCCCCACACTTTCGCGCCTCAGCGTCAGTTGTCGTCCAGAAAGCCGCCTTCGCCACTGGTGTTCCTCCTAATATCTACGCATTTCACCGCTACACTAGGAATTCCGCTTTCCTCTCCGATACTCAAGGCTGTCAGTTTCAATCGCAGCCCCGGGGTTAAGCCCCGGTATTTCACGACTGACTTGACAGTCCGCCTACGCGCCCTTTACACCCAGTAAATCCGGACAACGCTTGTCACCTACGTATTACCGCGGCTGCTGGCACGTAGTTAGCCGTGACTTTCTCACAAGGTACCGTCACTGTCTTCTTCCCTTGCGACAACAGTTTACAATCCGAAGACCTTCTTCCTGCACGCGGCGTTGCTGCGTCAGGGTTGCCCCCATTGCGCAATATTCCCCACTGCTGCCTCCCGTAGGAGTCTGGGCCGTGTCTCAGTCCCAATGCGGCCGATCAACCTCTCAGTTCGGCTACAGATCGTTGACTTGGTGAGCCGTTACCTCACCAACTATCTAATCTGACGCGAGTCCATCCATAAGCGATAAATCTTTCATAATCAAGTCATGCAACTTAACTACAATATGCGGTATTAGTCCACGTTTCCATGGATTATCCCCCTCTTATGGGCAGGTTACTCACGCGTTACTCGCCCGTCCGCCACTTTCCTCTTT
>NZ_JAJEQM010000045.1 GCF_020687385.1 Hominilimicola fabiformis | reverse complement strand
TGAACCGACCCCCAAAAGTTAGACCAAAAATCTAACTATTGGGAGGTCGGTTTTTTCATGGCAAAATATAGTTTTGAATTTAAAATGGAGGTTGTGCAGGCATATCTAAATGCTGAAGGTGGGTATAGATATTTAGCAAGTAAATATAACATTCCTGCAAAGAGGAGAATTGAAGAATGGGTACACGCATACAGAGAATTTGGTGAAGAAGGGTTAATGCGTTCGAGACAAAATAAGAAATATACTTTTCAATTTAAGCTTTCTATGGTAGAATTGTATCTATCAAGTGAGGTCTCATATCAGGAATTAGCACTATCACAAGGAATTAGTAATCCATCATTGATTGTAAAATGGGTCAATGATTTCAGAATTGCCGGACCTGATGCTTTGAGACCTAAAAAGAAAGGTCGTAAGAAAACATTGGATATAAGAGAATGTAAAAAGCCTTCTAAATATGACGGAGAAAAACCCGTGGATACAAGTGCCGAGCATGTCAAAGAACTTGAAGACGAACTACTTAAACTTAGAATAGAAAATGCATATTTAAAAGAATTGAGGAGGCTGCGTTTAGAGGAGGAAACTCTTCTGAAAAAACAGCGAGAATTGTCCACAGTCTCCGAGGACAGTTCAAATTAAAAGACATTCTCGCAGTAGTCGGTTTTCCAAAGGCAACATATATGTATTGGCAAAAACGATTTGACAGAGAAAATCCTGATAAACAGTTGGAGGATGAAATCACTAAAATCCATATAGAAAACAAGGATTACGGTTACAGACGGGTATATAGAGAATTACGAAACAGAAAGATTTTTGTGAATAAAAAGAAAGTTCAAAGAATCATGCAAAAATTATGTTTCCAGGTCACATCATTTACTCGAAAAAGTCGCAGATATAATTCGTACAAAGGCAATGTTGGTAAAATAGCACCAAACAGAATTAACAGGCGATTTAATACATCTGTACCGCATCAAAAGATAACTACTGACACGACCGAATTTAAGTATTATGAGATTGACAACAAAGGCAGAATGGTAATTAAGAAATTGTATTTAGACCCATTTCTTGATATGTTTAATGGTGAAGTGTTAAGCTATGGTATAAGCAAAACTCCATCAGCGGCAAGTGTTTTATCGGCACAGAAACAAGCAATAGAAATAACATCTGATTGCCCATACAGAAGAACATTCCATTCAGACAGAGGTTGGGCATATCAAATGGGTGCATATTCCTCTGTTCTTAAAGAAAACAAAATATTTCAAAGTATGTCTCGGAAAGGAAATTGTTATGATAACTCTGTGATGGAAAATTTCTTTGGAATATTAAAGCAGGAAATGTATTATGGAACTACATATTACAGCTTTGAAGAGCTTAAAGATGCTATTGAAAGATATATAAAATATTACAACGAGAAAAGAATAAAAGAAAAACTTGGGTGGATGAGTCCGGTTGAGTATCGGCTCAACACCTTGGCTGCATAAAAATAGCGTAGCAGTCGTTAAAACTACTACGCTATAAAAAGTCTAACTTTTGGGGGTCACATCA
>NZ_JAJEQM010000044.1 GCF_020687385.1 Hominilimicola fabiformis | reverse complement strand
ATATATTTTCTTCAAGCAAATTTTCTACTTGCTCTTTGATTTCTTCAACTGATAAACCGTTGAATTTATCTTTTATTGTCTGCCATACATCTATTGATATTTCAATTTCTTCTTCAATTACATTTTGCGGTACGTCTGCCGCATAGTATTTTGAAAGGAATTTTGGCTTTAACGTAACAGCTTTAACAGACGGTTTACTGCTTGTTTTAGGCTTTTTATATCGTCCCTCGAATACATCAACCGCAGTAACCTTATTTAGCTTGCCCGACTTTGATAGCTCTCTTAATTGTTTTGATTTATTGATGTCTAACTTGTAATTAAATTCACAAATCACTTCATCAATTATTTCTTGTTCCGACTGCGTTAAATATGATAATTCCACTCCGGCACGAACAGCTATTTCATCGTCATCTATTCTTGTTTTTAATTCAAAGATAAGGGTATCAATTCTCAATAACCGTGCTATTGTTGGTCGAGATACACCATACTTATCTCCTATATTTGATACTGTATCTAACTTTGTATCCATTGGATACAAAGTTTCGGAATCCGCATCATTACTAAGGATTTCAAGGTTTTTCTCAATACTTTTTATCAAATCTGAACGCTTACCTTGTCGCTTATTTACTGCTACATCAAGTGCATATATATGAGCCTGTTCAGAAATTTTCATTTCTGTTATACCACGTTGTTTTGTGTTACTGTCTAACACAATCATCAGTGCGTCATCATCAGTTAAATTACTTAACACAACACATGGCACTGTTTTAAAACCGACTGCTTTGGCACATTCGCAACGATTATGACCGGAAAGAATTTGATAGTTATCGTTATCCAGTTTTCGTACAAGGACCGGAGTTAAAACTCCATGCTCTCTGATACTTTCTTTTAAATCTTCAAATCGTTCACCGGTATATAGTTCAAACGGATGTTCCGGGAAATGCTCAAGCATACTGATTGACAATTCAACACAACCGTTTTCTCTGTCTATATGCTCACCTGATGTTGTTGTCTGTGTTTCAGGTGCAGTCGATTGAAACATATTCATCATTTTTGCATAATCTCTTTTTACTTCTGCCATTTTTATATTCTCCTTTTACCTTATACTTTTAATAATCCCGATATTAATATCATCTCGCATATCGATATTAATATCGTCAATTACAATTAATTCATTGTTTAATTCTTTTCGTATTTCTGTTTCATTACATATGCAAACCGTATATTCTAAAACATAGTTACCTCTGTTATTTAAATTGAATTGCATACGAGTATTTATCAATCCTTTTTTTCTCAAACGACATATAATTATACTGACTTCTCTTACACTCATTCCGCACGCTTTAGCTATCTCTTTTTGTGATACATAACATTTATTTTTGTTATTTTTTCTACTGCATAGATAGATAAGAACAGTCAATTCATAAACTGTAAGCTTTTTATTTAGTATGTCAGAATGAATAAAAAATCCTTTATCAGTATTTGCTACACTAAATAGATTACTTGTCTGAGAACCATTTGCTCTCCACCTTGCTTTAACTTTAATAAGTCCCTTT
>NZ_JAJEQM010000043.1 GCF_020687385.1 Hominilimicola fabiformis | reverse complement strand
ATATATTTTCTTCAAGCAAATTTTCTACTTGCTCTTTGATTTCTTCAACTGATAAACCGTTGAATTTATCTTTTATTTTCTGCCATACATCTATTGATGTTTCTATTTCTTCTTCAATTACATTTTGCGGTACGTCTGCCGCATAGTATTTTGAAAGGAACTTTGGCTTTAACGTAACGGCTTTAACAGATGGTTTACTGTTTGTTTTAGGCTTTTTATATCGTCCCTCGAATACATCAACCGCAGTAACCTTATTTAGCTTGCCCGACTTTGATAGCTCTCTTAATTGTTTTGATTTATTAA
This sequence comes from Hominilimicola fabiformis, assembly GCF_020687385.1. Taxonomy (NCBI): domain Bacteria; kingdom Bacillati; phylum Bacillota; class Clostridia; order Eubacteriales; family Oscillospiraceae; genus Hominilimicola; species Hominilimicola fabiformis. The sequence goes on along the minus strand of NZ_JAJEQM010000043.1, from coordinate 1,253 downwards.
TGTCTAACTTGTAATTAAATTCACAAATCACTTCATCAATTATTTCTTGTTCCGACTGCGTTAAATATGATAGTTCCACTCCGGCATTTACTGCAATCTCACCATCATCAATCCTTGTTTTCAGTTCATAGATAAGAGTATCTATTCTCAATAATCTTGCTACTGTAGCTCTTGATATACCATATTTATCTCCTATTTCTTGAGTAGTATCTAACTTTGTATCAAATTGAGACAAAGTTTCGGAAACCGCATCATTACTAAGGATTTCAAGGTTTTTCTCAATACTTTTTATCAAATCAGAACGTTTACCTTGACGTTTGTTTACTGCTACATCAAGTGCGTATATATGAGCCTGTTCAGATATTTTCATTTCTGTTATGCCACGTTGTTTTGTGTTACTGTCAAGTACAATCATCAGAGCGTCATCATCAGTTAAATTACTTAACACAACACATGGCACTGTTTTAAAACCGACTGCTTTGGCACATTCACAACGATTATGACCGGAAAGAATTTGATAGTTATCGTTATCCAGTTTTCGTACAAGGACCGGAGTTAAAACTCCATGCTCTCTGATACTTTCTTTTAAATCTTCAAATCGTTCACCGGTATATAATTCAAACGGATGCTGTGGGAAATGCTCAAGCATACTGATTGACAATTCAACACAACCGTTTTCTCTGTCTATATGCTCACCTGATGTTGTTGTCTGTGTTTCAGGTGCAGTAGATTGAAACATATTCATCATTTTTGCATAATCTCTTTTTACTTCTGCCATTTTTATATTCTCCTTTTACCTTATACTTTTAATAATCCCAATATTAATATCATCTCGCATATCGATATTAATATCGTCAATTACAATTAATTCATTGTTTAATTCTTTTCGTATTTCTGTTTCATTACATATGCAAATCGTATATTCTAAAACATAGTTACCTCTGTTATTTAAATTGAATTGCATACGAGTATTTATTAATCCTTTTTTTCTCAAACGACATATAATTATACTGACTTCTCTTACACTCATTCCGCACGTTTTAGCTATCTCTTTTTGTGATACATAACATTTATTTTTGTTATTTTTTCTACTGCATAGATAGATAAGAACAGTCAATTCATAAACTGTAAGCTTTTTATTTAGTATGTCAGAATGAATAAAAAATCCTTTATCAATATTTGCTACACTAAATAGATTACTTGTCTGAGAACCATTTGCTCTCCACCTTGCTTTAACTTTAATAAGTCCCTTT
>NZ_JAJEQM010000042.1 GCF_020687385.1 Hominilimicola fabiformis | reverse complement strand
TAAACAATGCTATACCAAACATAAATATAGCCAATATAAAACCTATACCTGAAAATGCTTTTTTCTTATATTGCATTTGTATCACCTACTTCCAGAATACCTGTGATACACCTACCAATGTTTTTGACATCGGTACATTTATATCAAGCGGATCACCAAATGTAGGATTCATAATGCGTATTGTTGCATGGTCTGTAACTGTCAATTCAAATTTAGATTTAATTTGAATTTTGTTTGTTCCCGGAACATATTGAGTTGTCCATCTTACATCATCAAGTTCAACACCGAAATCGTTTTCCAACTCATGTTGTAAATCTGTAATTGATGAATCAATACGCCCGTTTGTTTCAACCGCACGCACCATTGTTTTAGCTATGTAATCGACATTTTGCTTTTGCAGAAAAACAGGCCATAATGTTATGAATGTATAAACAAGCGCCGCAAACAGAATAATCTCAAATATCTGCCATATTGCGATACTTCCTTTTTTCTTTTTTGCAAAATTTTTAGCCATATTTTTCACCGTTAATTATTCCTTAAAACCGTTAATTATACGATCAATCATATCTTGGAATATGGTTTCCATTCCTTTGTTCGCCAGTTTCATATATACTGCACCTACAACTATTGCCGCCAAAATGAGCAACAATGATACAACAAACCCTGATATTCCTTCTTTTTGTTGTCTTAACAAATCATTTTTCAGATTATTTAGCTTTATTTCCGCCTTACTTTTTAAACTTAAAACTTTTTCAACTTTCATAATCATTTCTCCTTTTTATTTAAACATTGATATACCTTTTACTGTATCCATAATAATTGGTGTTACGGCTACTATTGCAGCCATCACTCCTGTTGCAACTATAGCCATTCTAACTTTATCCGGCAAAGCAAGTATCTTTCTATTTTTTTCTTCTCTTCTAATTACCTCCATTTCTCGTTCCGTAAGTTTAATAGCTGTACTTACATCATCGCCCTTTATACTTCCAAGTAATATATTCACAAAATTACTCAATTCTTGAATATTAGTACGCTCAGAAAACGATATTAACGCAGCCTCTTCACTACTTGTTTTTAAATCAACAATCAACAAATCAAGATCATATTGAAATTCCTCACAAGCTGCTTGTCGATATTTTTCTATAATATCGACAAGTTGTACGTTATCTCCTCTTGCATGGTCATATATCATTACAAACTTAGGTAAATCTCTTGTTATTGCTTGATTTATAAAATTAATTTTTTTATTGACTACTTCAATATTATTGAAAAACAATGCAAACGAGAGTATAACAGAAATAGCAAAAAAAAGAGGAAATCCTATTAATATAAATAAGGCTCCCAAACATAATATCCATAATGATATAACTATTGCGTCCGCATAATATTTTTCAGGTGTAATATCCATACCTACTCTCAAAAGGTCTTTTCGTTTTTTTTCTCTTGCAATTCTGTCCATTTTTATAAATTTTAAAATAACCTTCGAAATTGGATCAACAAAAAATTCTTTAAGGTCATCTGATAACTTTTTCTGATTTACCAATCGTTTAACAGCTTTTTT
>NZ_JAJEQM010000041.1 GCF_020687385.1 Hominilimicola fabiformis | reverse complement strand
TAAACAATGCTATACCAAACATAAATATAGCCAATATAAAACCTATACCTGAAAATGCTTTTTTCTTATATTGCATTGTATCACCTACTTCCAAAACACCTGTGATACACCTACCAATGTTTTTGACATCGGTACATTTATATCAAGAGGATCACCAAATGTAGGATTCATAATACGTATTGTTGCGTGGTCTGTAACTGTCAATTCAAATTTACTTTTAATTTGAATTTTATTCGTCCCCGGAACATATTGAGTTGTCCATCTTACATCATCAAGTTCAACACCGAAATCGTTTTCCAACTCATGTTGTAAATCTGTAATTGATGAATCAATACGCCCGTTTGTTTCAACCGCACGTACCATTGTTTTAGCTATGTAATCGACATTTTGCTTTTGCAGAAAAACAGGCCATAATGTTATGAATGTATAAACAAGAGCCACAAACAGAATAATCTCAAATATCTGCCATATTGCTATACTTCCTTTTTTCTTTTTTGCAAAATATTTAGCCATATTTTTCACCGCTAATTATCCCTGAAAACCGTTAATTATACGGTCAATCATATTTGAGAAGATTGTTCGCATGCCTTCATTAGATAAAAGCATAAACACTCCTCCAACCGCAATAGCCACCAAAATAGCTATTAGAATTTCAACGAAATGAGATAATCCTTGTTTCTTCTTTTTCATCATTTCATCTTTCAACTTATTAAGTTGAATTTTAGCCTTACTTTTAAGCTCATACATTTTTTCTTTTTCCATAACTACATAATCTCCTTTTTCCTGTTATTTGAATGCTGTTAAGCTCTTAGCCATATCCATTAATATAGGTGTTATAGCTAAAATTGCTAACATAATGCCGGTTGCATATATTGATACTTTGACTTTATCCGGCAAAGCAAGTATCTTTCTGTTTTTTTCTTCTCTCCTGATTACCTCCATTTCTCTTTGTGTAAGTTGTATCGCTGTACTAACATCATCACCCTTAATGCTGCCTAATAATATATTTACGAAGTTACTGAGTTCCTGAATGTTTGTACGTTCAGCAAATGATATTAATGCCGATTCTTCACTTCCGGTTTTTAAATCAACAATCAGCAAATCCAAGTCATATTGAAACTCCTTGCAAGCTGCTTCACGATATTTTTCTATAATATCTACAAGTTGTACATTATCTCCTCTTGCATGGTCGTAAATCATTACGAATTTTGGTAAATCTCTCGTTATTGCATTATTGACTTTCTTTATTTCTTTGTTTGCAACATCAATATTACTGAAAAATAGCCATACTGCAAATATAGCAGCAATAGCAAAAAAAATAGGAACTCCTATTAATATAAATAAGGCTCCTAAGCATAATATCCATAACGATATGACTAATGCATCAGCATAGTATTTTTCAGGTGTAATGTCAATACCCACCCTTAATAGATTTCTCTGTTGTTTTTCACGAGCAATTCTATCCATTTTTATAAACTTTGAAAATACTTTTGAAATTGGATCAACAAAAAATTCTTTAAGGTCATCTGATAACTTTTTCTGATTTACCAATCGTTTAACAGCTTTTTT
>NZ_JAJEQM010000040.1 GCF_020687385.1 Hominilimicola fabiformis | reverse complement strand
TATTTGCTACACTAAATAGATTACTTGTCTGAGAACCATTTGCTCTCCACCTTGCTTTAACTTTAATAAGTCCCTTTTTTATCAACTCTTTTATGTATTTGGTGTATGTTGATATTGAAAAGCCACCCTTTTCACTCAATGTTCTGCGTGACGGAAAGCAATCACCTTTTGCATTTTTGTATTTACTCAATATTGTGTACAATGCTATTTCATACGGATTTAAACACGAAAAGATTTTACTGTCGAGTAATATATATCTTCTCATTCCTAATTCCTTTTACTATTTCGCTCTACCGAAAATACATTTCTTACCGGAAACATAAGTTGATGTTAGTTCATCACATTATGCCAAACAAACACGACTACTGCTATATAGCAGATTCCGTAAAATGTTTCGCATATCCCCCTAACCGACGGAACACTGTCTTTGAAGTTATCATTGACTCAGTGTAAGTATCATTATAATCAAATTGGTCATGGCGGAGAATTACAACATCTCCTACAGCCTATATGGGATACCGCAGAATGCGTCCATCGCTGTATAAGGCTCGCAATTTGAAAAAGTACCTATATTACCTTTTATTGAACTGTAAAAATATATGAGTGTCCTTGTATGATTGCCAAATCTTCTTGATTTGCAAAAGAACACATTAGAGCTACTATATTTAGTAACTCTAATCTATCCTTTTGCGGATAGATTTTAATATCACTCTCCCATTCTATTTAACATTTCGTCTGCCAACTCCCTGTATGCCGTAGCAACTTTACCTTGTGGGTCATGCTGCAATATTGTTTTTCCCATTCTGTTTGCTTCCGCAGCTTTAGTTGATAGCGGAATTACTGTATTAAATGTTTCCGTTCGCTCATCGTTTCTTATCGTTTCTGAAATGATGTTATCGTTTTTATTTCTGCCATCATACATTGTAATCACATCGCCTAAAACCTTTAAATTAGGATTAATGCAACGTCTTGTCAATTCTACCGACTGTAACAAGGCATCAAAACCTTGCAAGCTGTAATAATCCTTTGCAAGTACTGGAACTATAACATAGTCCGAAGCTACAAATGAATTGACCGTTAATATGCCCAATGACGGCAATGTGTCAATTATTATGTAGTCATAATTGCTTTTTATAGGCTCTAATATTCTCTTTAAAACCCCCTCACGTCCTATGACGCTTACCAACGTCAACTCCATATTTGATAACTCAATATTGCTCGGCAATATATCAAATAGCTCCGTATGTATTACCGATAAATCTGATGGTTTAAAACTATTATTTATATCTGCTATCATTGCATTTACAATAGTTTCTTCAACATCTTTAAAGCCACAACCAATCGTTGCATTGCCTTGTGGGTCGAAGTCGACCAATAATACTTTTTTATTTTTTTCTGCCAATGCTGCCGCCAAATTTATTGATGTCGTTGTCTTACCGACACCGCCCTTTTGTGTTGATACCGCTATAACTTTCATATCCTTTTCCTCCTATAAAATCTGTTTTGTGCAATCAAAAAGGGAATAATAACAGAACTTTCAAATCTATTATTATTCCCTTTAATAAAACTTATATTTAATTGTGTATGTCAAAACGTGTTCACTTCATCTGCACCAAA
>NZ_JAJEQM010000039.1 GCF_020687385.1 Hominilimicola fabiformis | reverse complement strand
TAAGCCGCTAAATTATCATTTACAATAGAACTCCCATCAGTGGCGGGAGTTAAAACAAGGGACTGCCACTGGTAGTCGTTCTCTTAAAAAACAAAAGGAGAATTGACTATGAAACAGAACCTAATTACAGATGTTATTCAAGGAATGTTACCTTACTTGAATAATGCACAGACAGAAAGATTGCAAGAGGTGTTGCAACATACACTTTTTGATTATGAGGTAACAAAGACAGAAAAAGAGAAGAAACTTTCAGAACAGAATTTAGTAGAGTCTTTCCTATCGGCAAAGCGTATTGAGGGCTGTTCTGAGAAAACCTTGAAATACTATAATGCAACGATACAGTCAATGCTTGATGGCATTGGAAAGAGTATCAAATATGTTGTGACCGATGATATTCGTTGCTATTTGACCGAGTATCAGGCTAAGAAAAAATCCAGTAAAGTTACGATAGATAATATAAGACGAATACTTTCCAGTTTTTTCTCTTGGCTTGAGGACGAGGATTATATTTTGAAAAGTCCGGTCAGGCGAATACATAAGGTTAAGACCGGAACGAACATTAAAGAAACTTATTCAGATGAAGCACTTGAATTGATGAGGGATAATTGCACGGAACTCAGGGACTTGGCAATGATTGATATGCTTGCTTCAACGGGTATGCGTGTCGGAGAAATGGTGTTACTAAATCGTGAGGATATAGATTTTAACGAAAGAGAATGTGTTGTTTTCGGCAAAGGCGATAAGGAACGAATTGTATATTTTGATGCAAGAACAAAAATACATTTGCAGAATTATCTAAACAGTCGCAAGGACGATAACCCGGCACTTTTTGTATCATTACAATCTCCGTATAATCGAATGAATATCGGAGGTATTGAAGTGAGGTTACGACAGCTTGGAAAACGATTGGGACTAAATAAGGTACACCCTCATAAATTCAGGCGAACGCTTGCGACAATGGCGATAGATAAAGGAATGCCGATAGAGCAGCTTCAGCAACTCTTGGGGCATAGAAGAATAGATACGACATTGCAGTATGCAATGGTTAAGCAGAGTAATGTTAAAATTGCTCATAGAAAATACATTGGTTAAGGTGGTAGGAATGGAAAAAGAATATAAGATATTAGGCAATTACATTCGACTTGTGGACGAGCGTAATAGGGATTTAGCCGTAACAAAGTTGCTTGGTGTAAGTATAAGTAAAAAATTTATTCCGTCAATCGCAAATATTGTAGGAACTGATTTATCGAATTATAAGATAGTTAGAACGGGACAGTTTGCATACGGACCCGTTACTTCACGAAATGGAGAGAAAATCTCTATTGCTTATTTAGATGAAGAAGATTGTATCATTTCAAGCTCTTATACAGTTTTTGAAGTTGAAAATAAAGAGGAATTAGACCCTGAATATCTTATGCTTTGGTTCAGCCGACCAGAATTTGACCGCTATGCAAGATATAAGTCACACGGAAGTGTGAGAGAGATTTTTGATTGGAATGAACTTTGTATGGTTGAGCTTCCAGTACCAGATATTGAAAAGCAGAGAAATATTGTGAAAGCCTACAAGACAATAACCGACAGAATAGCTTTGAAACAGAAGATAAATGATAATTTAGCGGCTTA
>NZ_JAJEQM010000038.1 GCF_020687385.1 Hominilimicola fabiformis | reverse complement strand
CCGTTACTGAAAACTTATAAAAAGTTATAAACCTTTATGTTTCATTCCTACTTCATCGTATATGCTTTTGACATGATTTCTCATAATCTACTCGCAAGTTCTTGTACACTCCATAGGCATAAATTCCTGACTAACGTATCAGTACATATCTGTAATAACTTGAAAGTGTTATGCTACAGATTGTTGTTTTAGGACATTTTCTCCATACTGTTTTAGATTCAAAGCCGCCTGATAATCTCTATCAATTACATTTCCACATTCACATTTGTAAATACGGTCAGACAACTTTAAATCTTTTTTAATACTTCCACAACAACTACATAATTTAGAACTTGGAAAAAATCTATCGGCTATAACAACTGGTATATTGTTCCACATAGCCTTGTATTCAATCTGTCTTCTAAATTCATAAAAACCTTGCTGTTGTACTGCTTTGGATAAATGTTTATTCTTCATCATTCCACTTACATTCAAATCTTCAATACAAATGAAACTTGGTTCTCGTTTCACTATCTCAGATGTTGTTTGGTGTAAATAGTTTTGACGAACATTTGTTAGTCTGTGATTTAGTTTTAAAAGTTCTTTTTCTCTTTTTATAATGTTACTTGTTTTACAGTAATTTGCTCCTTTCTTATTTTTCTCATATTTTCTTGATATGGAACGCTGTAACCTGCGTTTTTTCTTTTCTAATTTCTTTACCGTTTGCGTTTTGTTTATGTTCTTGTATGTATTGCCATCAGAACATATTGCTAAATGCTTTATTCCTAAATCAATTCCAATACCTTCATTTGATGGAAGAGTAGTATTATCATTAACTTCAATACCAATTGACACATACCAATATAATCCGTCATAAGTAAAACGTGGATTCATGTATTTACAGCCAGTTGGTATTCTTCCTTTTTCACAAAGTTTAATCCAGTTTAACTTTTGTTTATTCTGTTTTTTACTCATTGAAAAACTTTCAACTTTCACATGGGTATCGGTAAACTGAATTTTTATATTGTCTTGATAAAAAGATGGAGTAGAGTGTTTCTTACTCTTAAATTCAGGATATTTACATTGTCCTTTGAAGAATCTCTTATAAGTATTACAAGCATCTTTAATTGCTTGTTTTGTTACATTATTGCTTACTTCATTCAGCCATTGATATTCAGACTGTTTCTTTAATTGTGTAAATTCTTTTCGCAATTCACTATCTGATAAAAATTTGTTCCCTTGCTTATAATTATCCTGTTCTCTTGAAATAGCCCAATTATAAGCAAATCTAGCACAGCCTGCATATTGAAACAACTTAGTCGATTGTTTATTATTTGGATTCAATCTCACTTTTATTGACTTTATCATTTGATTCACCTTCTTCCTCAATTAATTCTTTTACTAATTTTCTAGCTTTATTTGCACGTTTACCTTGTAATTTACAACTAAAAACTGTAATTATTTGAACTAAATCTTCTACAAGTTCTTGTTGCTCTGATTTTTCTGTGTTATCAATAATTTCTATATCACAGTTATATAAACTTGCGATATATTCGACTAATTCAAATCCAAATCTTAACAATCTGTCTTTATAAAGAACCACAACTTTTTCTACTTTATTTTGAGATATGCGTTTAATCAGTTCTTTCAGTCCTTTTTTCTTATAATTGATTCCAGAACCTATATCAGAAATAATTTCATAAGGTCTTCCTTGTGCATTTAGATACAATTTCATATTCTCTATTTGTCTTTCCAGATCATCTTTTTGTTTATTGCTTGAGACTCTACAATATCCAATGACAATTCTATCTAAATTAGGTTTTATGTTCATAACCTGATTTAACTGTTCATGAGAATAATATCTGTATCCATTACTAGAAGTATGGTGAGGATGAAGTTTACCATTTGCGTCCCAATTTCTAAGTGTTTGTGCTGATACTCCTAAAATTTTTGAAAATTTATTGATAGAATAGTATTTACTCATAATTAAAATCTCCCTATAATGTTTATACCTAATTCTATCATTAAAAGTTATAAAAGTAAGCATATATTTATAACTTTTTATAACTTATAACAAACAGTTACATTCCTCCT
>NZ_JAJEQM010000037.1 GCF_020687385.1 Hominilimicola fabiformis | reverse complement strand
CGTTACGGTAAAAGTAGACAGCACAGACGTAGTATTCCCAGACGCACAGCCGTTTGTTGATGAAAACGGACGAACACAAGTGCCGATTCGTGCAGTATCTGAAATGCTTGACTGCAAGGTTGATTGGGACGATACATCAAAAACGGCAACCATTACAAAAGAAAATGGCGATGTTGTAAAAGTGACACTCGGAAGTGATGTTTTGACAGTAAACAACAAATCATCACAAATGGATACAACCGCAATAATAAAAGACGACCGAACATTTATCCCTGTGCGTTTCGTCGCAGAGGCACTGGGCTTGGAAGTTGAATGGTTGGAATGATTAGGAAAGAGGTAGAATTATGAAAAAGATTGTTTCAATAATAAGCATACTTGCAATAATGATGTCATTATGTGTAACATCATTTGCAAATGATTTAGCTGAAGACGAGGAAATACGAGGAGATTTCATTTACGAAAAGGGTACAAATAATATTCTTGCGTATGTGGGTACATCAGATATTTGTGAAATACCTGAAAATTCAAATTTGCTTGGTTTAAATCATATCAAGCAAACACATACGGCAATAAAAAAACTAATTATAAATAAAAATGTAAACTTTTCGATTCTTAATTCATCAAGCAGTTTGGAAGAAATTGATTTTAAAGATGGAATCACAGAAATACCTGACGGTATAATGCAGGAATGCGATTCTCTCAATAAAATAGTATTTCCGTCAACACTAAAGAAAATAGGAAATAATTCTTTTTCTAAATGCCCTAAAATAGAGAATATTGACTTACCGAACAATCTTGAGTATATAGGCGAATATGTATTCAGCGGTTTAAATTCATTGACGGGTGATATTTTAATTCCTAATACTGTTACACATATGGGATATAAAGCATTTTCAGATTGCGGTGATTTAGATAAAGTTCATTTATCAAATAATTTAACTTATACACCTGAAAATAAAAATCAAGAAACAGCTTGTTGGTTTGACGGTACAAATATAAAAGAAATAAATATACCTGATAAAATGCTTGACAAAGTAAGTTGTTATTTTGATGGGGATAATATCACGTTTAATTCGGATATGACAGTCAATATATACAATATGGTTCGTGGTTCAGCTTGGTGTGAAGATAAGTATCTAAAAGGCAAAACAAATAAAACAATCGGTAATGATAAAGATTTTGTAATTGTCGAAAATACCTTGTTGAGATATACCGGAAATGACAAAAATCCAAAAGTGCCAGAAGGTGTTAAAAGTATTACTCAAGATGGTTTTTCGTTTTGCGATATAGACACGGTTACTTTACCGCAAAGCCTTGAAAAAATAGAAAAACGTGCTTTTACCTGTACAACATTAAAAGAAATTACTATTCCTAAAAATGTTGATACAATCGAAAGTTGGGCATTTTATATGTGTCCGTATATGGAAAAAGTGACTTTTGAGGGAGCACCGAAAAATATTGAAGAATATCCGTTAGATGGTTATTATATAAATTATGACCACAAAGAAAATGTAATATTTAAAGACCCAAATATAAAGCTGCCGGAGAATTTTTACAGTAATTCTGATGAATATGTTTTAGATGGATTTTATGTGTTATTTAAGGAACATACAGGTATAGATTTACCTAAAGTCAATAAAAAAGATGAATCTGTATCCACCGCAAAAGAAACATTAAAGCCAACATCATCTGTAACTCCGACACAAGAGCCGACTGCTACTGTTAAACCGAGCGAAACAACATCGCCGATTGTTGAAACAAGTGCACCGACTGCAAAACCGAAAAAGCTTACGGTTGAAACAGGCAATGCTGTTAAGGTAAAGGTAGACAGCACAGACGTAGTGTTCCCCGACGCACAGCCGTTTGTTGATGAAAACGGACGAACACAAGTGCCGATTCGTGCAGTATCTGAAATGCTTGACTGCAAGGTTGATTGGGACGATACATCAAAGACAGCAACCATTACAAAAGAAAACGGCGATGTTGTAAAAGTGACACTCGGAAGTGATGTTTTGACAGTAAACAACAAATCATCACAAATGGATACAACCGCAATAATAAAAGACGACCGAACATTTATCCCTGTGCGTTTCGTCGCAGAGGCACTTGGTTTGGAAGTTGAATGGTTGGAATGATTA
>NZ_JAJEQM010000036.1 GCF_020687385.1 Hominilimicola fabiformis | reverse complement strand
AAAGTTGCCGGAACGAAGAATGCTGAAGATAACGACAAAAGTCGTTATCTTTGGTGTTTAAAGAAAAAGTTAGCGAAAGCTAAAGAAGATATTCCTCTATAGCTCAGTTGGCAGAGCGCATGACTGTTAATCATGATGTCGCTGGTTCGAGCCCAGCTGGAGGAGCCAAATCGGAACAAGTTATCTTGTTCCGATTTTTTTGTGTTCTCAAATATTTTGTAAATTCAATTCACTATTTGTTGAAATACTTACATTATTTGCTACCAAGTTTCCGGAATAAGCTACCACTTAGTCGGAAAATGTTGACAAACATAATATTACTGGGTAGAATTTAATTGTAATCATTTGTTATTGGGGGGTTACAAATTAAGAAAATGTTGTTGATGTTTAAATATATTATAACTATTTATATCATCAGTTCAATGAGCTTATCATTAATAAGTATTATAAATTTTATATGATATGAAAATAGCTTGAAATATAAAAGAACATTGCCAACACAAAAAACAAAATATAATACTGACTTTATTTTAAAATAAAATAAAGAGATACCAATGCTCTTAATCTTTGCGGGTCAGCATACATTAAGTTATATTGAGTACCTCTTATGTGTGTTATTATATAACAAATCGTCATAGTTTGTCAAACACATTATAAGAACTTTGTTTTGTTGAAATGAATACAGTATTATAAAAAGAAAGGCGGTTTTGTTATGAAACTAAAAAAATTTATCACGTTAGGATTGGCTGCGGTTATGGCAACTTCAGCAATCGGAACCAATGCTATTGCTGCTGATAGTGATAACGAAATTGTTTATTCTTATGCTGATGAGAATAACAATATTATCAATATCACTCAAAGTGATTTAGATGCAGAACATTGGAATAAGGAGGCATTAGGCGACACTGCACCGGCAATATACGAGAATTTTCCTATGAAAATGACTGGTTATACAAATGATTTTTCGGAATTATCACTTGATATTGTATATATGAAGAAACTTGAGGATATGGATAAAGTTTCTTTAACCATAACCGATTTAAACGACGGAAATATAGTGTATAATAGTTTATTAACTGAAGAAAGTTTTTATTCTCCTGTTCTTGATGAAAAAGGTCAATATGATGTTGAATTAACAGAAGTTATTGATGGTCAAACCACTAATTATAAACGAATCGTTTGTGTAAAAAAAGAAGATGCTGAAATGCCTTCATATGTAACAAATCCTAGCGAAAACAATAACGATATTGTACTTATTGCCAATACAAATGATTTACGATGTGGTGAAACTACCGATGATGATGGGAAAATCATTGTAAATCCACAAATAGCTAAATACACCCCAATACATGCAAATGAATTTAAGGATTATTGTAATTCTCTACCTGACGGAAATATCTATAGAGTATTTACAATTAGCGATAACCGACAATATGCCGGATTCTTTTCTAAAGATTATGGCGATAACATCTATAATTTAACAATAGAAACATATACAGAAAGTGATTTCTACGCTCCATCTGAAATGTCATTACCTTCTGTTAGCATATCGGATATTCAAAACAAAGCCTCTGAACTAAGAATATCAGATAGTAGCTTTAGATTAAAAGAGTCATCTTCTTCTGGGAAATATGCTGTTTATGAAGTTTATTTACCAGATTCCTATGTAGGATCAACAGATAAGAATGGTCAATTTAGAATAACTGTTACGGGCACATCTAAAATTGCTATGAAATTATGGAGTCATACCAAGAAAAATACTACTCCAACTGCACTAAGAACATATACATCTTCTAACAACGAAAATAGCACCTACGTCGATATCCGAACAAGTGATTATCAAAAAACAGCTGATTTTATTTCTTTTTATGTAATGGTCTATTTTACATCTGCTGTAGATGGATATGGTATGATTAATGTTGAACCTATTAATGGATACGAAGATGATGTTAATGGTTCAATAAACGATGCGTATAACGGGATACAAGGAGACCAATACACGCAAGGCAATAATTATCGTGAATTAAATAATACAGAATTTTATTTAACCGATGCATGGGATGTAGATGCTTTTTGTATGGATTATTGGGGTACTGATTCAAAAATATATAAAATAGAAATTAGAAATCGCAGTTTATCTGACCAAGCAAAGCTTGAAAGAGGCGAAAAAGCAAATGGCGGAAAAGCAAAATATTTAACATTATGGTCTGCTGATGTTAAAGATACAGTTGTGAATTGGAACTCTACAACAGTATACACAATACCAAAAAATACAGATATGGTAATATATTGCGACCCTACATATCAAGGCGAAAAAATCATATCGGTTAATAGTGTTTCGACAGGAAGCACTTCTGCTGATTATTATCAGTTATCGTATAAAATTATGCAATAATATAATAGTACAATAAAGAATATTCAATGTAAAATTAAATGCAGTTTTAAAGAGGTAGAATTATGAAAAAAATTGTTTCAATAATAAGTATATTTGCAATAATATTATCAGCAACACAGTTTGTG
>NZ_JAJEQM010000035.1 GCF_020687385.1 Hominilimicola fabiformis | reverse complement strand
TTGGTCAAGCCCTCGGACTATTAGTACCGGTCAGCTACATACATTACTGCACTTCCACCTCCGGCCTATCAACCATGTAGTCTTCATGGGTCCTTACTAGCCTACGCTATGGGAAATCTTATCTCGAAGGGGGCTTCACGCTTAGATGCCTTCAGCGTTTATCCCGTCCGTACTTAGCTACCCTGCTATGCCCTTGGCAGAACAACAGGTGCACCAGCGGTACGTCCAACCCGGTCCTCTCGTACTAAGGTCAGCTCTCCTCAAATTTCCTACGCCCGTGATAGATAGGGACCGAACTGTCTCGCGACGTTCTGAACCCAGCTCGCGTACCGCTTTAATGGGCGAACAGCCCAACCCTTGGAACCGACTACAGCTCCAGGATGCGATGAGCCGACATCGAGGTGCCAAACCTCCCCGTCGATGTGGACTCTTGGGGGAGATCAGCCTGTTATCCCCAGGGTAGCTTTTATCCGTTGAGCGACGGCAATTCCACTCTCATACCGCCGGATCACTAACTCCAACTTTCGTTACTGCTCGACTTGTCGGTCTCGCAGTTAGGCTGGTTTATGCGTTTGCACTCGTTGCACGATTTCCGTCCGTGCTGAACCAACCTTTGAACGCCTCCGTTACCTTTTAGGAGGCGACCGCCCCAGTCAAACTGTCCACCTGACAGTGTCCCCCACCCGGATTCACGGGTGCAGGTTAGAACCTTCATATTACAAGAGTGGTATCCCAACATCGACTCCCTAACACCTGGCGGCATTAGTTCTCTGTCTCCCACCTATCCTGTACATGTAATACAAAAATTCAATATCAAGTTACAGTAAAGCTCCATGGGGTCTTTCCGTCTTATCACGGGTAACTGGCATCTTTACCAGTACTTCAATTTCGCCGGGTATGTTGTTGAGACAGCTCTCAAGTCGTTACGCCATTCGTGCGGGTCAGAACTTACCTGACAAGGAATTTCGCTACCTTAGGACCGTTATAGTTACGGCCGCCGTTTACTGGGGCTTAAGTTCAGTGCTTCGATTACTCTAACACTTCCCCTTAACCTTCCAGCACCGGGCAGGCGTCAGCCCATATACATCATCTTTCGATTTAGCATAGACCTGTGTTTTTGCTAAACAGTCGCTTGAGACTATTCTCTGCGGCCTACTCGCGTAGGCTCCCCTTATCCCGAAGTTACGGGGTCATTTTGCCGAGTTCCTTAACAACACTTCTCCCGCTGGTCTTAGGATTCTCTCCTCATCTACCTGTGTCGGTTTGCGGTACGGGCACCTTGTCAATCCATACAGCTTTTCTCGCCAGTGTACAATCACCTACTTCGCTACTAATTTTCGCTCCCTTACGCCCCACTCAACCAACGGTGGGGTTAGGCTATGTTCCTGTGTCCCTGTATTTAACGACTTCGGTGGCTACGGAATCTTTACCGTATGTGCATCGACTACGCCTCTCGGCCTCGCCTTAGCTCCCGGCTTACCTTGAGCGGACGAACCTTCCTCAAGAAACCTTAGATTTTCGACCATTATGATTCTCACATAATTCTCGCTACTCATTCCGGCATTCTCACTTGTGATATCTCCACTACTCCTTTCGGTGTAGCTTCGCAGACTTACACAACGCTCATCTACCAACAATATTACTATCATTCCTAAGCTTCGGTATGAATTTTAGCCCCGTTACATTTTCGGCGCACAATCACTCGACTAGTGAGCTATTACGCACTCTTTAAATGAGTGGCTGCTTCTAAGCCAACGTCCTAGTTGTCTACGCAACTGCACATCCTTTTCCACTTAAATTCATTTAGGGACCTTAGCTGTAGGTCTGGGCTCTTTCCCTTTTGACTACGAAACTTATCTCACGCAGTCTGACTCCCAGGAAACATTTATGCGGCATTCAGAGTTTGATAGGGTTCGGTAAGCCGTGAAGCCCCCTAGCCCATTCAGTGCTTTACCTCCGCTAAACTATCCTGAGGCTAGCCCTAAAGCTATTTCGATGAGAACCAGCTATATCCGAGTTCGATTGGAATTTCACCGCTAACCACAGCTCATCCCCGCCTTTTTCAACAGACGTGGGTTCGGTCCTCCATGGAATTTTACTTCCACTTCAACCTGTCCATGGTTAGGTCACCCGGTTTCGGGTCGTATACTGC
The DNA here is from genome assembly GCF_020687385.1 of Hominilimicola fabiformis. NCBI lineage: Bacteria > Bacillati > Bacillota > Clostridia > Eubacteriales > Oscillospiraceae > Hominilimicola > Hominilimicola fabiformis. The sequence goes on along the minus strand of NZ_JAJEQM010000035.1, from coordinate 801 downwards.
AAACTGTACGCGCTATTCACACTCGGTCTCCCTTCGGCTTCAGTGCTTAACACCTTAACCTCGCTTGCAACATACACTCGCCGGACCGTTCTACAAAAAGTACGCTATCGCACATATAAAGTGCTTTAGCAGCTTGTAAACATAGGGTTTCAGATTCTTTTTCACTCCCCTTCCGGGGTTCTTTTCAACTTTCCATCACTGTACTTTTCACTATCGGTCATCAGGTAGTATTTAGGCTTGGGGGGTGGTCCCCCCGGCTTCCCACCGGGTTCCTCGTGTCCGGTGGTACTCTGGATCCTGCCTTGTCAATATCCTTTTCGCTTACAGGACTATTACCTACTATGGTGTGTCTTCCCATACACTTCTGCTAAAAATATTGAATCAATTACGCAGTCCGCAACCCCAAAGATATTGCTATCTCTGGTTTGGCCTCTTTCCCTTTCGCTCGCCGCTACTTAGGAAATCGATGTTTCTTTCTCTTCCTCCTCCTACTTAGATGTTTCAGTTCAGAGGGTTTCCTCCACATGGCTATGTATTTACCATGCAGTGATACGGTATTGCCGTACCGGGTTTCCCCATTCGGATATCTGCGGGTCTATGGATATTTGCTCCTAACCGCAGCTTTTCGCAGCTTGTCACGTCCTTCTTCGGCTCCTGATGCCAAGTCATTCTCCCTACGCTCTTTATAGCTTGACCAACTTGGTTTGGTTCTTGAATTACATAAGAATTAGAGATTTGTTTGAAATTGAAGTTTTTACCCATATACTCTCGTATATCGAAAAAACCTTTCCACATTAGTTT
>NZ_JAJEQM010000034.1 GCF_020687385.1 Hominilimicola fabiformis | reverse complement strand
TATAAAAACAAAGGATAATACGGGATTATCATTTATTCGATAGAATATGGCGATAATACTGATAATGTATTTGTGAAATTAACGGAGGATAAATATGTTATATCATTTAGAAGATATTGAGAAAATACGAGAAGTTGAAAAAGAAGTTTCTAATAATGGTTATAAGGTGTTTGATATATCTCATTGGGACTCAGGAAAAGATTATAATAAACTTCTATTATCTTCATTAGAAATTCAACCATATTACGAACCATTTAAATATATATATAATTACGAAATCTCTCCCCAGATTCATTCATTAGTGGAAAATAAACTTTTACAGGAGGCAAATACCGAAATATGTAGTATATTAATTCCTTCAAGTACATTGTCTATAGTAAATATTGCTAACTTTTTGCAAAAACATAAACTAAATAAAATATGTCTGTTACAACCGTCATATTTTACTGTTGAACCCTGTCTGAATGCTTTTGGTTTACATGTGGAAACAAGAAGTCTTGAATTAAGTGGTAATAAATTTATTATACCGCTTGAAGATATTTTATCAAATAATTATGATGTAATTTGGATTACTTCTCCAGTATTTTGTACTGGTACTTATTTTGACGAAACAGAAATAACTAAATTACAATTAATACTTGATAATCAGCGATTTATAATATGCGATGAAAGTCTATCTATATTAGGATATAGTCTAAGAAAGAAATTGTCTAATTCTAAATTCCTAATTACTATACATAGTCCACATAAAGTCATTTCTACAAATTCTATAAAATTTTCGTGTATATTATGTAACAATGATTATAAAGACTTTTTTGACCAATGGATAGATTTATTTTGTGGTGGGTTGCCCCTATCTTCATATATTGCTGCAAATCATTTTATTTCTGAAAATTATGATAACTGTCTGAAAATGCATTTGGATTATACAGATAGTATTAAGCAATCCATAGTAACTTTATTAAATAAATATGATGGGCAGATTTCCTTTTCACATAATATAGGGCAATATATGAGCATATTTTATCCAATGGTACCTTTTAAAGAATCTATACGTTTTAATTTTATTAAAAGACTTATCACATGTACACATGTCTCTTTATTACCCGGATATTTGGAAGGCTTTTATCAAGAACTTGGTTTTTGTTTTAGAGTTAATTTGACTCTAGATAAAACTTTATTAATAACAAGCATTAATAAGGTTTTACAATATTTAAAAAACAATTATCCATAAAAGCATTCTACATTTTTAATATTATATTTATTAATTCCATGATAATTATTATTAATAGTCATATTATTAATAACAAAAACATTGACAGCATTAGATATTGCTTGCTCCGTTTGTACTTGATTAATTTGACGTATTATTGATCCAGGAAGTTGAACCAGTACATCGCCATTTGAAGAAAAAATATTGCTATTATTGGAACTATTATCTTGAGAGATATTACTTTTTTCACTTTTGTGCGCTTCGTTATTGGAAGAAGACTTACTTGATATTTTTTTTGAAGAAGGTTTCAATTTTATTGCAAGACCTATTATAGAAATAATTATCTGCAAACACTTCAATATTTCGTCATGAGTCTGTATCCAGTCTATAAAAGAGCCTTTTTCAGTTTTTATTCTAACAGGAGCGGGAGAATCAATATTTAACTGCTTTTGAAAATCTGTTAGTATAGCACACATTTCTACATTTGGCTCATTTTCAAAAGTAAGTTTTATAGTAACTGGTAATTTGTCATTTGCCATTTCGGATAATGTATTGTGTAAATCTGACACAAATTGCTGATAAGCTTTAAACAACACATTATATATATAATTCAAATAGAGAGTTGATTTACTTTTAGCTATATTATTTATATTACTATTCAGTATTTTTTCTACCAATGACAATAACTGAATGATTGTAATTGGAGCTAATAAATCCTCAGCAACAAAATAATCTAATAAAAGCTCAATAAATCGAAGCTCTTCAGACCTAATAATGATATTGTTTTCAATCTGCTTAAATGTAGCTTGCAAACATACAAGCATAGAATAATCATATGAGCAATCGTTTGTGTTTAATTCTATAACAGCGGCTCCAAATAAATCATTATTTCTAACAAGTTTATCCTGTAAATCTTGTAAATTATATAATGAAAAATTAAGTTGATCTAGGCTTGCTTGTCTAATGCCAAAGTTAGATGATACAAGAGATATATCTATCTCTGTATCTTTATAGATGCAATTCATCAAAATATTAAAAAAGAAATTACCGTTTATTTTTGACTGAATAAATGTGCATTCAATAAAATTATTGAGAGATGTAGAACATTGACGTACATTCATGTGTTCAATTACACAATTTAAAAATGTTGAATTGTGCATATCTACATGATTAAAATCACATGACAAAAACTTACAATTAGAAAACGTATTGTTTGAAAAGCTAGAGCCTTTAAAGCTTATTTTTTTAAAAGTGCAATTTTCAAAATTGCATGATACAATATCTGAATTCTGAAATGATAAATTAGAAAATATACTATCAGAAATTTGAGAACTGTCTAAATCACTATTTGCAAGAATCGTTTTCTCAAAGGTACATTTCTCTAATACACAATTCTTTAAAGAAATAGAATGCAAATCAATATCGTCAAAAATTTGTTCATGTATTAGTAAATATGTATATATTTCGTCAGCGTTTAAACCTAACAAGCTATTATAATTTAAAAGTTTAGTCATAAGTTTACCTCCATAAGAAAGGATATGTTATAATGTTTTTTTTAAATATGGATTATTTAGAAACCCCGTGCCACATTATTGATCTAGACAAAATAAAAAATAATATCAGTATTCTATCACTTCTAAAAAAGAAAACTAATATAAAAATTCTCTTTGCGCTAAAAGGCTTTTCTAATGATAAAATCGTTCCAATGTTTATAGATTTCTTTGATGGTGTTAGTGCAAGTAGTCTTTGGGAAGCACAACTTGCTCATGATTTGCTTAAAAAACCTGTGCATACCTATTCGCCAGCCTACAAAAGAAATGACATAAATCAAATCATAGATTACAGTGATTATCTCATATTCAATTCATTAAATCAATTTAGTTTGTTTTCACAAGACTGTATCTTAGGTCATGTTAAACAGGGAATTCGCATAAATCCAGAATATTCCGAAGTAGAAAAATATGCTATCAACCCATGCCATCCATTTTCTAGATTTGGTATTAAAGCAGATGATTTAAATGATAGTATATTAAAAAAAATTAGTGGAATCCATTTCCATACTATGTGCGAACAATTTTCTGATACTCTTAGGCGGACTATTGATGTAATTGACAGTAATTTCAATCAATATTTACATAAAATTGATTGGATAAATTTAGGGGGCGGACAATTATTCACCGATTCGTCATACTCTTTAGACGAAGCCGTTAATTGCATTAATAGTTTACACAAGAAGTATGAATTTGACATCTTTGTGGAACCCTGTGAAACTGTTGTACTCAACACTGGCTATTTCGTAGCTAGTGTAATTGATATTATTCACAATGGTATAGATATTGCCATTTTAGACGCTTCTGCAATCTGCCATTTACCAGATATTATCCATTCTCCATATCGTTGCAATATAGTTAATGCTTATTTGCCTAACGAAAAAAATTTCACTTACAGATTAGCTGGTTCTACTTGTTATGCTGGAGATATATTTGGAGATTATTCATTTAATCAACCACTAGATATAGGTAGTAAAATTATATTTATGGATACAGCACCATATACTATGGTAAAAAGTAATCAATTTAACGGTATAAAACTTCCATCATATGCTATTTATGAAAAAGATATGCCTATTAAAGTCATAAAACAATATAATTATGATACTTTTTTATCTATGTTATAAGAGTATCCAAATATTATTTTTAAGCCATATTCTATCGAATAAATGATAATCCCGTATTATCCTTTGTTTTTATA
>NZ_JAJEQM010000033.1 GCF_020687385.1 Hominilimicola fabiformis | reverse complement strand
CTCAAGGTGTAATCAGTATCCTTTTTTAGCGTTTTATTATTATATGTGATTGTAGGCAATGGCGAAATAACGTTACCCGTATATGTTTGTGAACTTATATTAGCCACACTTGTGTCAGACATTGCTCGTGCTGATATACTAAACGTTTTTGACGTTGTTCCTGTGAAATTACCTTTGCCGGTTATTGTTATTGTTGCTGTTCCGGCATTAATATTATTGGAATAACTTAATGTGTAATCAGTATCCTTTTTTAGCGTTTTGTTATTATATGTGATTGTAGGCAATGGCGAAATACCATTACCTGTATATGTTTGTGAACTTACATTAGCTACACTTGTGTCAGACATTGCTCGTGCTGATATACTAAATGTTTTTGACGTTGTTCCTTTAAAATTACCTTTACCTGTTATTGTTATTGTCGCTGTTCCAACATTGATATTATTGGAATAACTCAAGGTGTAATCAACATCTTTTGTTAATGTTGCTCCGTTATAGGTTATAACCGGCAATGCAGAAATCGAATTACCTGTGTATGTTTGATTTGGTATACTTCCGATAGTTGTATCCGAAATACCTCTCGCAACAATATTAAAATTCTTTTTAATTGTGCCGGTATAATCTCCGATACCTGTAATTGATATTGTTGCTGTACCTACATTTTTATTATTGCTATATGAAACTGTATAATCAGTATCTTTAACAAGTTCAACATCATTACAAGTAACAGTAACATTAGGAGCAATAAGTGAACCTGTATATGTTTGATCTGCAACATCACTAATAACTACGGTATTATCCGTTGTATTTTTGAAATCTCTTGCTTTCCAATATATAGTACCTGTTGTTCCCCAATTTGAAGGACACCGAATTGAACCTTTATATTTATCTATATAAATATCACAAGTAGCATATTTTTCTTCTGCATAATATTTACAAGCTGTATATTCAACACTTGTTATACTTGAAGGTAAATTTATTCTCGTCAGACTATCATTATCAGCAAAAGCATAACCTTCAATTTTAGTTACACCATTTTCAACATTAATAGTTTTTAAATCTTTTATGTTCTCGAATGAACGTGACGTTATTGTTGTAACACCTTTAGGGACAGTTAATTCATTGTTTTTAAATCTCGGACCGTTAGAAAATGCTATCTCATCAATTCGTGTCAATGTACTTGGAAGTGTCAAGTCAGTCAAATTGGAACAGCTTATAAATGCTCGTGAATAAATTGATTCCAATCCTTCCGGTAGATTAATGTTTTTTAGTGATGTACATTTTTCAAATGCACTTGTATATATGTATTTTAATTTGCTGTTATCAGGTATTGTAACAGTTTCGAGTTTCGTATAATTATTAAAAGTGCTTTCAGCGATATATTCAAGCGAACTTGGTAATGTTACACTAATAGTATTATTTTTAAATGGTCTTGTTAATCTTTCATTAATTCCTGTTATTCCTTCTTCAATAATTATTTCAGTTACACCACCCGGATTAAATTTTACAGTTTTAGAACTGGTCCATGTCGCTGACAAGCTAGCCGGTACTTTTCCAGAGCCATAAATTGATAAAACACCATCTTCAAACGAATAATACAAATCTGAAGTTCCCGGTATCGAATTAGCATCAGAAGAACTTGTTCCTGAAAATAATGAAATTCCAAAATCGTTATCTGCATTTGCCACACTTACCGATAATAACATTATGGTTATGAAAATTAAACCAAATATATTTTTTATAGTTTTTTTCATTATAAATTCTCCTTTCTAAACGCAAAAAGGGAGGTATTCCTCCCTTTGCATTTTATTTTGTATGTTCTACTGCTGCCTCAAGAATTTGTTTATATGCCCAATGATTTTGCGAAACATCACCAAACGGATTTTTTTCATTTCTGTAATCATTTCTATCAAGAACACTGTTAATTATCTTAACAGCTTCCGCTCTTGTTATCGGATTATTCGGTTTAAATGTATTATCGTCATATCCGTCTATATATTTTGCTTTGTATGCCGAATAAATATATTTTGCACTCCACAAATCTGATTTTACATCTGTAAACGGTATTTTATCAAATTCGGTTAATGTTTTATTCTGCATTATCATTGTAACAAATTCTGCCCTTGTAATTTGATTTTCCGGACGGAATGTTCCGTCTGTATATCCGTTTATAATTCCCGCTTTACTCATTGCAGTTACAGACTCATAATACCACGCACTTTCTTTTATATCAGAAAAGCTAATTGATTCACCTGATTTCGTATTAGTTAATACTCTATATAATATAGCCGCAGTTTCGGCTCTTGTTATATTGCCATCAGGGCGGAATGTATTATCGTCATATCCTGAAATGTATGATTTATGTATTTCTGATGATTGTGCTGTCGGTGTTGGCGTTATTGCCACAGCCGGCTTTGGTGTTTCATCCGAAACAACCTGTAAATATGCAATACCATTTTTATCTGTTCTTCCTCTTAATGTTCTGCCATATTTGTCTTTGATTTCAACATCCTTGTATGCTTGAGCTACGCCTTTTACAGTAACAATTACTTTATACACACTGTTATATTCAATATTTTTCGGTATAGTTACATTTACATCACCGCTTGTTTCTGTTGTAAGTAGCACATTATTATCTTGCATTACTTCAACTTTGGTATTGTCCTTTTTGGATGAAGATGACGATGATGATTTCTTTCGTACAATATTAAATGTTTCTTCTTTTTGTCCAGAGTAATTGCCGATGAAAGTAACCACTACCGTTGCAGTACCAACATTTATGTTGTCACGATATGTTAATTTATAATCCACATCTTTAACTAATGTTTTTCCGTCAACAGTTATATTAATATCATCTGTCGGAGCAGGTGTTATTGTAGGTATAGGTGTTACTGTATTTGTTTCGTCTGCCATTGCTGTAAAGCTCAAGCTACTGAACAACAAAACAAATGCCGTTATAACAGCAGTTATTTTATTTTTCACTGCCATTACCCCCTTCCTTTAAATTCATCTTATTTTATCTGTTCTTATCAATGATTACCGGTTCAGGCTTAATTTCACTGCCGGTATATGTTTGGTTCGGAATTGCTTGAATTATAATTGTTTTATCGTCCTCAGCAACTACTCTTGCAGTAATCTCGAAACTTGTTGATGCCGTACCGGAATAGTTACCTATGAAAGCAATACTTACCTTAGCAGTACCGACATTTACGTTATCGGCGTATGTTAATGTATAATCTTTATCTTTTACTAAAGTAACATCACCGTATTTTATTGTCGGCGCCGGTGTAATTTCTTTTCCTGTATACGTTTGCTTTGCTATTTCTGATATACTTACTTTCTCTTGATTAAGTACATCCGGTATGATATTAAAACTTGATTCTGCCGTACCTGAGTAGTTATTAATAAATGTTATATTAATCTTGGCAGTACCGACATTTACATTATCGGTGTAAGTCAAATTATAATCTTTATCTTTAACCAATGTGACCTCACCGTATTTTATTGTCGGTGTAGGTGTAATTGCACTTCCGGTATAAGTCTGTGCAGCTGTTTCTGATATACTTACTTTCTCTTGATTAAGTACATCCGCTATAATATCAAAAGTCGTTGAAGCCGTACCGGAATAGTTGCCGATGAACGATACATTGATTTTTGCTTTACCGGCATTTACATTGTCCGTATATGACAATGTATAGTCCTTGTCCTTAACAAGGGTGACATCACCAAATTTAATTGTTGGTGTTGGTGTAATGGCACTTCCTGTGTATGTTTGTGCCGGTGTTTCCGATATATCAATCAAATCGTTTGATAGTGCTTTGGCAATGATATTGAAGTTTACACTTCTTGTACCTTCATAATTGCCTTTGAATGTAATATTGACCGTAGCCTTACCGACATTTACATTGTTCTCATAAGATAAATCATAATCCACACCTTTTGTAAGTTGTGTACCGTTATCGCTTAAAACTTGTACATCAGGTTTAATCTCGTTTCCGGCATTATATGTTATAGCCGAATTATTTTCTTGATTTTTTTCTTTGTCGTTGTTTGCCGCAAATCCTGTTACTATCGACATCGTTGTCGATAGTGCTATGGTTGCCGCTAAAATACTTTTATACACTTTCTTCATTTTTCATCTTCCTTTCACATCTCAAAATCTTCATTCATATCAACTTCTGAATTAAATTCTTCACACTCTGTTGTTAAGGCTTTATACACATTGTATTCAACAGGATCAACTGCTTGTCCGTTAGCTATTGTTTTTTCAACTTTATCTATAAGTGAATTTGCACAATCTTCTGAAACATAATTGATTGCTCTAATGTCGTGTTTCATTGCGGTAATAAGCATTTCAGGAGTTTGTTCTTTTACATACTGCAATGCCTTAGCACTTTCTTGTACCGCTGCCATACACAACTCCGGTGTCTGCTCTTTTACAAAACGAATTGCTCTGAAATTATCTTGTATTGCCGCCATACATAATTCAGGTGTTTGTTCTCTGACATATTCAAGTGCCATACCGTCATTTTGTACCGCTGCCATACACAATTCAGGTGTTTGTTCTCCGACATATTTAATCACCCATGGTTTTTCTTCAACTGTTTGCATACACCTATTCGGATCATTAACTGCCTCACAATAGTATTTTTCAGTTTCATTCATATCAGTTTTAGACTCTGATACCAGTGTTTTATAGAATTCATAATCTTTTGGTTCAATAGCTTGTCCTTCAGATATATCGCTTTCGATATTATTGATGAATCCATCTTTTACATAATCCAAATTTTTCTCCGCACGTTCCAACAGATTACACTTAGCTTTTAACTCATTATCGAAGTAATGTCCCATTGAATAAGAATTATCCCCTGATTTTAACCACGTTACATACGGTTCCGGTGCATTAGGATTATATCCCATAACAAATGTATCATCATTCAGTGTCACGCTATCGGTAATATAGTATCCTTTTACTATTTCTTTACCGTATAACTTATCATATAATGCGGCATCTTTTAATGTCGGAGTAGCTTTAATTTCAATTTCAGGCTTTTCTCTGACTGCTTGCAAATTTTTAATTATGTTATCCGAAATATATTTTACATTTTCGTGTGAATATACACCAAAATAAATATTTTTTTCTTTTAACATATTCATTATCTTTCTGTCAAGTGCCTTACTTTCTTCAAGATTTTGAATGCGTCCGGCTTGCTGAAATGTATCACCACGTTTTATAAAAAGATTGAAGTTATAATACTTTTTATATTCATCATCGATACGCATTGTAAAATCCGTACTGTTGTTTCGGCCATAAATGTGGCTCATCAAAATCGGCGAATCTGTTACTATAACTTCTACCTTTCCACGAAGTCTTTCAAGACGTTTGGCTTGTTCTGCAAAAAGATGTTCTTGGTTTTCAAGTACATCATATTTTCCCTCCCAAACCAGTTCCTTGGCATACTCCGAAACATATTCGGTATTAATACCTTTTTTCTTGAGTTGTGACGCAACTTCCCAAGCACAAGTAGTTTTACCTGCACCCGGTCCGGCATAGCAATTAACAACCATTGTATTCATACTCTGCACCTCCTTGTTTAATCATCATATCGTGTATTTTTTGATTCTTCTGAAAATGGAACATCAAATGTTTCAGGCAAGACACTTCGTACTGTTACGGGTTTCATTCGTATTCTTCCACTCACTTTAAATTTAGCAGGTGTTCTTTGAATTTTTGTTTCATCAATGATTATTTGATACAAAAATTCACCATTAGAATCATACTTTTCGTAATTACTGTTTAGTCCCATATCATTTATTAAATAGCTTTTAAATTCCTTTTCCGCTTTTGTCGTATCCATAACAGAATTATGTTGAATCCAGTCTATATCCTGCATTGCAAGGTCAACAGATATATTCAATGCTCGTGATACATCAATATCAACACTTTCTTTTGTAGTGAATATATGATAGTATTCCATTGTTATAAACAATGCTATACCAAACATAAATATAGCCAATATAAAACCTATACCTGAAAATGCTTTTTTCTTATATTGCATT
>NZ_JAJEQM010000032.1 GCF_020687385.1 Hominilimicola fabiformis | reverse complement strand
AGTGATACTCAAACTGAAGAAGAATGGATTGATAGATATACAAAAACAGTAGATGAAATAAAAAAGCAAATTGATTACGACTATCTCATCGACTATGCCGAACGTGATATTGTTGATGAAGTTGTAAATATTATGGCTGAAGTAATGACAGTTCCACGCCCTAAATACAAAATCGAGGGCGATTTTGTCGAATATGATGCCGTCTTAAATAATCTCAAGAAGATAACAGCTGAACAACTTGAAGTATGTCTACTTGCATATTCTCGGCAAAGACAAAGAATCAGAAATCCAAAGGCTTATTGGATAAGCGTATTATACAACATTCCACTCACGTCAAATATTGTATTGCAAAATATGGTAAATAGCGATTTGTACGAAACCGGAGGTTAAAAGTAATGGAACTAAAAAGAGATTATGAAAAAATGTCTAAACACTTTCAAGAAATCGAAAAAGAAAAACAGGCATCTATACCGACAATCAGTTTTGACAATAGCAAAGTTGTTCAGCTGTCTGTTGATTCACTAAATCCATTCCCCAATCACCCGTTTGAGCTTTATACCGGAGAAAGATTTAATGATTTAACGGATAGTATTAAGGCTTGTGGTGTTATTACACCGTTGCTCATCAGAAAGCTTGACGATAATACATATCAAATTTTATCGGGACATAATCGCAATCAAGCAGCTAAAGCAATAGGTCTTAAAACAGTACCCTGTATTGTATTATCTGATTTGACCGATGATGACGCATTGATGATAATGCTTGACAGCAACACTAATCAACGTAGTGTTTCAGAAATGCCAATATCTCAACAGGCTCATATATACGCACTTGATGTGGCAGTAAACAAACGACAGGGTAAGCGTTCAGACTTAATAAAAAACATCGAAAAAAATCTCGAAATCCTTAGTAACGGTGCGGATTTTGAGACATTTTCCCCATCGGGGAAAAAGTTAAATACAGTGCAAGAAGTGGGCGATAAATACGGTGTATCAAAAAATACTGTGGCAAGGCTTATTCGCATTGACACACTGTTACCACAACTGAAAGAGCATATTGACAATAAACAAATATCGGTTCGTGCCGGAGTAGAATTGTCTTACATAACCGTTTTTGAGCAAGCACTTATCGCTAAAATCATAGATGAATATAGCTTTCATCTTGATGAACATAAGGCTCATCAACTTAGAGAACTCTCCAAAGCTCACAAGCTTGACAGAATTATCGTAGTTGAAGTTTTTGAGGAAAAATACGGCAAGTCAGTAAACAAAAAATTAAAATCATTTACGATAAAGCCTAAATTCTTGTCAAAATACTACTCTCCTACCGTTTCTCAAGATGTGATTGCATCAGATGTTGAGGCAAGTATGGACGTATGGCAAGAAATCAAAACCTTTTACCCAGATACAGCGGTTGATGATATAAAAAACAATATAATAAATTTGCTGAATAATCAAAAACAGCAGTAAAATCATCTTTTGTTTTCTGCTATTTTACAGGCTGTTTTTCAACTCAATATTGAGTTGAAAATGGTATGGCAAGATACGCCTTTGTATCCACAAAGGCAGGCACACACCGTTTGAGTGTGCAAAAAATTGGGCATTGCCCAAACCCATAAAAAGCGAGGTGATAGTTTGAAAAAGAGTACAGATTTTCACGTTAGAATATCAGACGATGAACTGGAACTGATAGATGAAAAAGCACGTCAATTAAGAATGACACGCAGTAAATATGTAATACAGTCAGCACTTCATCAGAAGATAATAACGTTGGATAATACAGCAATTAAACAGCTTACCTCAGAACTTCGTAAAATCGGTATCAATGTAAATCAGATTGCGATACTCTGCAATATGGGAAAGTTGCAATGTGTACATATCGAGGACACGAAAAACGAAATTACAAAGGTATGGGAAGAATTGAAAAAATTGCGACAGGAAATAAAAAATCTAAATGAACACAGTTGAAAATTATAAGGAGTTGATTTAAAATGGCAAAGTATTCAAAATTTTTAAAGATGAGAGTATCACCTGAAGATATTGAAATAATGATTAAAAAGGCAGAAACATTAAAAATCTCACGAAGTGATTTCGTCAGACAAGCAATACGAAACTCTAACGTTTATGCCTTACCAAGTGAAGATATCCGAAAATTCACATCAGAGCTTAGAGACATTAACAAAAATATTGATAAAATTGTTACACGATGCAATAAAGGTAAATTAAAAAGTGTAAATCTTGAAAAAACTCAAGAGGCTATTCAAAAGGTCAGCGAAGAACTTAATGCTTTGAGAATTGCAATCGAAGAAAAAAATAATTAAGGTGGTTTTGATTTTGAGAAACTTATTTAATTATAAAAAAGCCGCTTTTTCAGGTATTGGTTTTATAGCTGCAATATTCATTTTCGGAATAGCCTTATTTATAACAATGGAGTATTATCACATATTCACAGTAAAAGAAAGTGTAGAAACCGATATATCCCGAGCTTTGAATATATCGGTTACTATGGCTGTTCAAGATATGGATTGGGTGCAGCATAACTCCGTTATGGATACAGAAAAAGCACAGAGAGAATTTAAAACATATTTGACCGAAGATATGAAACTGAATAATGATTATGAGAAATATGCCGATGACGGAAGTTTTCAATATCAAATCATTATTGATAAATCAGATATACAGAAATCTCCGGCAAAGTATTCGATTGCCGGAAGAATAAGAATGCAACCTGTTACAGTTAGAAGTATTCTTCCAAAAACTTTTGATATTCCATTTGAACTAAGTTCAAACAACATAAGAACAGATGATTAAATATGTCAGAAAAAGAAAGACAAAACGGTCGAAAAACAAGATAAAACCTCAAAAAATAGCTTGACAAAGTAATACATTTATGGTATAATATAGTTAATAAAAGAAATAGAGAAAAAGGAGGAATTCATTATGAAAAAGAAAATTTTAGCAACATTTCTATCTGCAGTAACACTTGTATCTTGCAGTTCTGCATTGGCTGCAAATTACTCTGATGTAAATCAATCGGCTTGGTATTCAAGCTATGTGAATAAGATTTCCGAACTTAATGCGTTTTCAGGATATGAGGACGGTACATTCAGACCGGATAACCAAATTACACAAGAAGAATTTATAAAAACAGTTGTTTGTTTAATATGCGGTGAGCTTAACGAAAGCAATGCTCCAACAGTAAAAAATACTTGGAACAGTAAGTGGAGCTCTTGGGCTGTTCCATATCTTGATAAAGCATTTGAGCTTGGCTTAATAACAGAACAAGATACAAAGTTTAAACTTGTAGGAATCCCTTGCACTCGAGGTGAGATGGCTAAAGTTATCACTCGTGCGGTCGAATACCTCAAGGAAGAACCGGTAGCCGATACTTCAACTTACATTGCAAAGCTTAACGATTATGACAGAATGAAAGAAGAATACAAGCCTTATGTTCTTCAAGCCTATGCAAAAGGTATTCTAAGTGGTTATGATGACGGCACTTTCAGAGATGACGGCTTACTTACAAGAGCAGAGGCATCATCGGTGCTTGTAAGATTAATTGACAAGAGCGAGAGAATTAATGCTGATGAAACACTATATGACTACTTCGGAAGAAAAGTTACTTGGACAGAGCCACTAAGAACAGACGTTCCCGAACAGTATCAAGTAAGTATGTCAGACATAAGCATATCTCAAGCAATATATGATGAAGCGGTTGCAAATGGTGGTAATATCACAACAAAGACATTAAGTCGTTCAAAAGCTATGATGTTTGAAGATTTGGTACTACAGTCTATCAAATATGACGGTGATACAATTACTTTAACTGTACCAGATGTATTGCCGGAAAGTCAAAGATGGGCAATAAGCATTGCTTATTGGGATACAGATAAAGATTATGATTTTACAACAATGAAAAGTCACTATGTCGGAGAACCAGGAACATTTGAATTTAATGATATAAAGGTGTTGGAAGAAATTTCGATAAAAGTTTTGCCACTTAACAGCAGTAGCTTTACATCCGGTATATTTATTGATAACGGCGTGAATCTTTCATTAGAAAGACGAGAGAAACCACTAGTTGATTTTAATAATGCACAGACAACATTTGAGTGGGTGCAAGGTCAAGGATATAAAGACTATTTTAAAGACTATGTATTTGACGAAAATAAATATGAGTTTGAATTAAGTTGGTAAAAGTATATTGACAATTTGAGATAATAGATATATAATGATAATAGAAAAAGGCAAGACTTCAAACGGTTATGCCAAAAGTATTAGTTATAAAATAACGTCATAGCTTTGGTCGGCTGGCGTTATTTTTTTGTGATAATTATTAAAACAATTAATGTAATTAAGTACATTAAAAGTTCATAAAAATTCACATTACCACCTCCTTTCCCGACTAATAATGTTGGGATAGAATATAACATATATGAGGTGGCATAACCGCCCAGCTTTTACACTGTTTTTCGTCTTACCTTTAACATCGGAAGTATCCGACAGAAACATTATATATCAAAAATATCCAAAATTCAACAATATTCGTATAAAGTCATATAAATGTAAAGAGTGTAGTTTTAACTGCACTTTTTTAATACTACGAAAGGAATGATAGATTTGAAAAGAAAAACAATAATATTTTTAACAATGATATTGACAGTTATTTTTTCTGCAATAACATCAAACTGCATTGTAAGTGCGGATGAACTTGACGGATATACAAAGGTTGATTGGTCTTGGAACAGGGATATGGAAACTACTGATGATAATGCCGTTATTGTCGGCGGTAATATTCCATTTTGGCGATATGTAAATAAAACAGACCCGTCAAATAATAATGCAATATGGAAAAGTATATATGGAGATGAGTTATCCGATGATGAAGTTACAAAAATATGGCGTGGTAAGTTGGATGAAAAATATGTAGTCGCAAGTGTTGATGTAGCAAATATCAAAGATGAAAATATACGTCAATACATATATGACCACGTTGATGAGGACGTTCCCGACCTCAAATTCAAATTTGACATTGATGCAGATGTAGAGGGCGATTCGAATAACGAAAAAGCAGAAACTCTTTTCAACGGAGATATAGGTTACAGAGTATATCGTGACGGAGATACTTGCAAGATTGAAATGAAATTCAGTCCAAAGTTTTACTTGATAGATGGCAATGATGAAAGCTTGAGTGACGAAGAAAAGGTTTTACCCAATATGCCTAAAAAACGACTTCCAAGAGCACGTTATCCATATAGCTCCGTTATATTCTCTATGTGGGGATATGAAGGCGGTTCCAATAAGCATTACGGAGCTTTAGAAGTAGTTGAGGGTGACGATCCTAAATATATTTACGGTCAAAGCTTTGGATACGGCGATATATTAGAAAAAGGCAAAATACCGAACAATATGGTTTATCCAAACTTTGAAGCCGGAGAAATAAATCAAGAGGGCGATTGGACAGGTATGGTTGAAGATGATACTCTTGACAGTAATCTTATTCGTATAGGACAGCAATACAAGAAAAACGGCGATTTGTGGTATTACAGTTACGGCGGAGCTGTAGGATATAATTTTAAATTTCCGTTTAAAGTTTCACTCGGATTGGATTTATGCGGAACTGTAACGAAACGATTTATAAACAGCTCATCGGGCGAAATAATTTTTGAGAATACCGATTCAATACCTTTCGGGAAATCAGACAGTATAACAAAAACATATATATTAGCTGATAATTCCGGCAAAGCCATCATAAACGATTCGGAAACAGATTATATATACGAACGTTATAAGGTTATAAACGGTTCAAACAACGAAACTTTAATCGAAGATACATCGGTATATACCGATGTGGATTTATCGCCAAATATACCAAACAAAACGCTTGAAATATACGTCAGACCCAATACATCTATTGATACTCCAACAGAAACACCTAAACCCGACGATTCAAATCGTCCTCCAAGTGATGAAACAATTCCTGATGATAAAGTAGAAACTGTACCTATTGACCCGCCGATTTGCGAAAGTGATACAAATACTATTGTATGGCAAGAACAAACAAAGCACACTGTTTCAGATTCTGACGGACAAAGGCATACTTGCTATCACACATACACATATAAAGCAAAATTAAAAGTAGACAGCATTACCTTGTCGCCCGACCCTATAAAAAGCGGTTATGGACTTGATGCAGAAGTTAAAACAAGTATAAGCTATGAGCAAACCAATGCACAGAAAAGTTATTCTTGCTCGCAACGCTTAGGAACACATACTCCATCAGATAAACCAAAGCCACCTACTAAGGTAACCGCTCGTCTTGGTTGGACATCAAAAACCTTTGACGGCGATTTTATTCAAGGTAGTACAGTAAATATGGATAAAGTATCAAGTAATAGCACTTCTGCTACATTCTCTGCCCCATATAATAACATCGTAAACGAAAGCAAACTTTATACTGACCTATGGCTAAGCGGCACAAAGGAGGAGCCGAAAAGGCACAAAATTGCCTTTGATATTTACGGTGGCGGTGTAGATGGTACGGAATGGTGTACGACTGTCGAAAAAACTTTTATTATAAACGGAGATATGTATGAGGACGCTTATACAACATCAACATACTAATATTGAGAATAAGTGAGAATAGTCTATTTTAGACTATTCTCACTAAAAAATTATAAAGGAGAAAGCAAAGATGAAAGAAGAAAGAACTATAATTATAAAAGAAAATGAAAATGCAGAAGAAGTAGAGGCTTATGAAGAAAAAATCATTAAACTTTTAGCAGAAATATTGATGGAAATACAAGATTAAATAAAAAATTTGGAATTTGTACTTGACAAAACCGATAGTTTTAGTCTATACTTCATAGTGTAACAATGTAGGGTCTATAGAATGTATCAGATGTACACACGAAAAAGGAGTGTGTATTTATGATAGAAAACTATTTAGACAAAATTAAGCAAAGGTTGAATGTTGTAGTTCTTCACGCTGTTGTGTATACAAGATATTCATCTGATATGCAACGTGGAGAATCCATTGATGCACAAATAAGATTGATAAGAAAATGGTCTGATGAGCATAGTATTGTAATCGATAAAATTTATGCCGATGAGGCACAGAGTGCAAAAAGTGATGAAAGAAAACAATTTCAACAAATGATAGCTGATTCAAAAAAGCAAAAAGATTGGCAACTTGTATTAGTACATAAATTAGACAGGTTTGCTCGAAATCGAATGGATAGTGCTGCATATCGTGTGGAATTGAGAAAAAACAAAAAATATCTGATTAGCACTACCGAACAATTTGATGATACTCCTGAAAGTTGTATGTTAGAAGGTATCATTGAATCAATGGCTGAATTTTATTCAAAAAACTTGGCTCGTGAAGTTATGAAAGGTTTAACCGAAAATGCACTGAAAGGTAAAACTTGCGGTGGTACTCCCCCATTGGGATATGATTTAGATGAGCGTAAGTATTACAAAATTAATGAGTTTGAAGCTCAAGCGGTAAAACTTATTTTCCAGTTGTTTCTTGAGGGTAAGACATATGGTGAAATCATTAGCAAGTTAAATACATCCGGATATCGAACAAAATGCAATCGACTATTTTCACGAAATTCACTCTATGAGATATTGCGGAATGAAAAGTATAAAGGCATATTGGTTTACAACAAAACACAAAGCCGTGACGAGATAACAGGTAAGCGTTCGGGACATCGTTATAAATCCGATGAAGAAGTCATTAGAGTTGATGGTGTCATTCCACAGATTGTATCTCCCGAAGATTGGGACGACGTACAGTTGATTTTGAATAGCAGAAAAAAGGCATTCAGAAATAATGCAAAAGAAACCTATTTGCTTTCCGGTAAGATTCGGTGTGGCAAATGTGGTGGCAGTTATGATGGTAGACGCAGTTTCAATAGTTGTGGTACAAAATACATATATTACGCTTGCAACGGAAAGCGTAATCCAAATTACAAGTGCAATAACAATTCTATTCAAAGAGATTGGATAGAATCATATATGATAAATATTATTGATAATTACATTCATCATCTCAGCAAAGCACAAAAGCAAAATATTTATCAACTATGTTTTGATAGTGTTCAGTCTTCTAAGAAAGCAGATATATCTATCCTTAACCAAAGATTAAACAGTTTAAACAAAGAACTTTCAAGAATTGTTGATGTTATTACAATAACAAACTCCCCCACTTTAATTGAAAAGCTTACAGATTTAGAGCAACAAAAAGCGGAAATACAGTTAAGGATTAAAGCTTTATCTCAAGAAAAAGGTAAAATATTATCAAAGCAAAAAATAAATTTGTTATTGACAAAGATAAAAAAAATGTTAAAGGAAAAATCAGTTCCACAATTAAAAGAGCTGATGGATCTTATAGTAAATGAAATAATAGTAAATGAAGAAGATGTAATCGTTTATTTAAACATCCCTATTACAAAGTGAAATAGCATATAATTCGTGTATGTCAAAAAGTGATCACCTCATCTGCACCATTATAACATACACATTCAGGAGATAGATTTTATCTATCTCTTGTGTGTTATAGTTTTATCAAAGC
>NZ_JAJEQM010000031.1 GCF_020687385.1 Hominilimicola fabiformis | reverse complement strand
CCTCCATAACAAATTGCACTGTAATATTATTATAATACCCCCCTGTGTTATTTGTCCATTTCTTAGGTACCACTATAATTTTGCCAAGCCTTCCGCGAATTTTTGATTTTTTATCGGTGGTATTTTTGGTAAGCATAAATTTCATAAGCATACCGATTGCGTAAATATCCGTTCGATTGTCGGATTGAGTTCCGACACCGCCTTGTTCGGGGGGCCATAAAAATCGGTGTGCCGGCAAAAACAGTATCTTTTGGTGTGTTGATTTTGTTCAATCTCGAATTGCCGAAGTCAATAAGATAAAATTTGTCCTCTATTTGCGAATACATTACATTATTCGGAGAAATATCTCTGTGAATTAAGTTATCGTTGTGAATCGGTTTTAAGATGTTGCATAGTGCGGTTGCCATTTTGATAACAAACTTTTTGCCGAAACAGGTACCTTTACTAAGCATTGATTCTATTGTGTAGCCCTGTATACATTCTTCATATAATATGTATTTATCGTTTTCGGGACTGTAAAACAATTCTTTGATTTTAGGTACACCGTCATAATCCTTTTCTTGAATTATTTTGTATATTTCAAATTGTGGTCTGTCAAGTATTTTCTTAATGTATAGTTTGTCATCTTCTGTACATTTTACTCTGAATGTAGTAAGATTGTCGTTTAACGGACATATAATTCTGTATTTTATCATAAATATTCCCCCTATATACTAAGTATACCATTAATTTCTTCATATATCAACAAGATATTTGTACAAAACACACAAACAAATTAACCCTGCCGGGAACTGCAAAAGCGATTGCAAGAGATTATAATGAAATTATCAAATTGATACGGGGAGTGTCAGACTTTAAGATTAACACTGGCAGTCCGATACATTTGTGTCGCATTTTGATAAAATATAGAATAATATAATCTGGTAGGAGTGTGAAAAGTGTGGCAAAAAAAATGTCAAAATTGAAAACAGAGGAGCTGACTGAAATATTAAAACAAACAACAGATATAGATGTTTTTTTAGATGACAATGAGTTACTTCCGAATGTATCTTTAGCAGAATATATTAATGAACTTGTGGAAGAAAAAAAGACTAAAATTGCGGATGTTGCAAGAAAGGCACATATGAGTTCGTCATATTTGTATAAATTGGGTGAGGGAAAACGTAAGTCACCGACGCGAAATAAAGCCTTGCAGATTTGTTTCGGACTTGGACTGGATATAGATGAAAGCAATGAGCTTTTGAAGCTGGCGGGCGTAGGTGTGCTTTATTCAAAAATTGCACGCGACAGCATTATTATGTTTTGTCTGGAAAAAAAACACAGCATTTTAAAGTGTGAAGAATTGCTTGAAAAATACAAGGAACTGTCAATTATTAATGAGAAGTAATTATATGGGGTGAAATTATATGGACATTTTTAAAGTAATTAAATGTGACGGTAAAGATTGCGGAAACGACGTGTTTGTGTGGAAATTTCCGGGTGAGGATTTTAATACACTATCACAACTGATTGTACATGAGTCACAAGAGGCAATATTTTTTAAAGACGGACAAGCGCTTGATACGTTCGGACCGGGAAGATATACATTGCATTCGCAGAATATACCGCTCATTCGCAGATTGGTTAATTTACCGTTTAACGGTGAATCGCCGTTCCATTGTGAAGTATATTTTATAAATAAAACCGTATCAATGAATATTCGTTGGGGTACACCGACGCCGCTTCAGATTGAGGACGCAAAATATAAGATTATGATACCTGTAAGAATGTTCGGACAATTTGCAATACAGGTTGCGGAGAGTAAAAAGCTGTTGATTAAATTAGTAGGAACAACTCGAGAATTTAATCAGAAAACTTTATCCGATTGTTTTAAGGGGATTTTGCTTACAAACATAAGAGATTATGTTGCCAAAATGTTTGTGCAGAAAGAAATTTCAATTCTTGAAATACAATCATATTTGAAAGAAATATCAAACACAATAGCCGATGATTTGAGAGCGGAATTTACGGAATACGGATTGGAACTTGTCAATTTCAACGTAAATGAAATATCCGTTCCCGAAAACGACCCCGCGTATTTGGAACTTCGTAAGGCGAAGTCCGAAAGAGCAAAAATGGATATACTCGGATATAATTATCAGCAGGAAAGAATGTTCAACGTTCTTGACAGAGCTGCGTCAAACGAGGGTACTTCGTCAGCTGTTATGGGTGCCGGAATGGGACTCGGAATGGGTTTGAACGTCGGAAATGCAGTAGGCGGAGCAATGAATGAGGCAATCAACGACAATATAAAACCTCAAAATAATGAGCAGGAAAAACCGGAACAACCGCATGAGGATAACGGTATTGTTTGTGAAAACTGCGGTGCAAAGTTGCCGGAGGGAGCAAAATTCTGTTTGGGTTGCGGTCAGAAGATAGTTCTGAAAGGTAAAAAAATCTGCCCATCGTGCAATGCCGAATTACCCGAAGAGGCAAAGTTCTGTTTTGTGTGCGGTGAAAAACTTGAAAAGACTTGTTCAAAATGTGGCGCTGTAATTCAACCGGGAGCAAAATTCTGCCTTGAATGCGGTGAAAAGGTACAGTAGGAGATGAAATGATATAATGGAAAATGTAATTTGTCCAAATTGCGGTTTTCAGTTTCCGCTTGATAAATCAAGAGATTTTTGCTTTTGTTTAAAATGCGGTACTAAAATAGAAGTGCCGAAATATGAAGAAATTAAACCGGAAGTACAAAAGGTAAAACCGACAGAACAACCGGAAGTAAAAAATAAAACACCGAAGAATGAACCAAAAAGTAAGGTTGACAGTGCTTTGGAAGAGGTTGAATTTTATTACGATACAAGTTTTAATAAAAAAGAATATGTAGATACGGAAAATCAACCTACATATTATTTGAAAGCTCAGGATTTACTTATTGATCTGTCTACGGAATTTGAAACAGATTGGCGTATATGGTGGGAAGTATCAAAGCCGATTGATTACAAGTGTACGGAATTTACGGAGGAGTGCCGTCCGTATACGGTAAATGATATGTATTTTCAAAGGGCGGTTGACTATGCGCCGATTGAGCAGAAGAAAGAGCTTATAAAACTCGGTGATGAATATAAAGAGAGAAAAGAAAAGTTTTTCAAAAAGTTTGATGAGCAGGCTGAAAAAAGAAAAGCGGAAGAAAAGGAACGGCTTGAAAAAGAAAAAGCTGAAAAGGAACGATTAGAAAAAGAGAAAGCCGAAAAAGAAAAGGCAGAGAAAGAACGATTAGAGAAAGAGAAAGCCGAAAAAGAAAAGGCGGAGAAAGAGCGATTAGAGAAAGAGAAAGTAGAAAAAGCCGAGGCGGAAAAGAAAAAGGCGGAGGAAGAAAAGCAAAAGAAAGAGCAAGAAGAAAAACAAAAAGAAGAGGGGACAAAGCAAATCGCTGTGTTAAATCCTCAATTATATGTTGAACTTGCAGGTAAAAATTATGATAAAGTTGACGGCGGATATTTTACAACCAACAATGCAAACGGTGAAAAAATTATTGTTGCATTGCGTGTTGTTTCAAAAATGATGTATCTAATCGGTTTTCGTGAGGCTGCGAGTAATAATGCATTATATTGTGATCAATCAATGACTGTGAAATTTAATGCACAAGGCGATATTGTTGATTTCGGAAACAGACCGATTATGTTTTTGCCGGATAACGGTAAGCTAAATATTTCTTATGTTTATACGGGTGACTTGAGCATTAATGATTATAAGCTGGACATAAATGCGGACTACGTTGACCAACTTATGAAAAATTCAAAAAAAGCATTTATAAAAAGTAAGATTTTCAAATAGGGGTGATTTTAAATGAGTGAAAGAGTTTGCCCGCATTGCGGAGCACCGTTAGAGGGCGTGTCAATTTATGAAGATACAATTTGTGATTACTGCGGAAGTGAAGTAAAGGGAGAGAAAAGAGAAGAAACTCAAACACAAACTCAAAATCAAACAGTTAAATTAAAAACTAAATATAAAATTAATTGGGTAGATACTTATGTAACAGACAGTAATTTTGCAAACCGACAGAGATGTGTTGCAATTCCGAAAGGTGAAAAAAGAGTATTGCGTTTAAAAGTGTATTTTGAACCTGCAACGGAAGATATAGTTGAAAATGCTATTTTGACTTTTGTTTCATATAAAACTCTCAAAGCTGTAAGTTGTGATGTTATTAAGACAGAATTAAAAAGAGGAGATACTGCCATTACATATAAAAAGTCGCTGAGTTCTTTTGAAGAAGGAGAATATTTAGGTGGATTAACTCTTGATGGAAGAAAGGAATTGTTTTTTTTCAAAGTAATAGTCGGAAATGCACCTATTATTAAAGAAAAGATTAATACGGCAGAAAACAGAAAAAATTGTGCACAAATGGCATTAAATATGTGCAGAACAAGAAAGTTATCTGCAGCAGGAATGATTCCTGTTCAGTCAAATATTATGAGTATACCATACGGAGCAAAATATAAAGAATTGCTTGGAATACCTGAGGGTGTGGAAACGTATATGATTTTTGAAACATCTTTAAGAAAAGCAAAAAAAGGATTGGCAATTTGCAGTGACGGAATTTATTTAAAAGCCGATTCCAAAAGAGTACATTTAAGCTGGTATGACTTTTTATTGATGCAAATCAGCACTACGGATGGTGGTTTTAAATTATCAGAGTACTGGTTTGTGAATTGGTCGGGAGGATCAGAGTTAATGGCAGAAATGCTTTCCGATATACAAAGAAGAATTATAGATGATATATATTTTAAATAATATAAAAATCGAATAAGAAAGGAATTAATAATATGAAGAAAAATTTGATTATATCTTCCGGTATAGTATCTATAATGCTTATTTTATCTACATTGACATTGTTTACGCATACTATAAAAACACCGGCGTTTGTTATAGGATACATATTTTTAGACATTGCGATTGTATTGCAGATAATTCCTTGGGGAGTTTTGAAATTTAAAAACAATTTGAAATTTTTAAGAGTGCCTTATATCATTGTTTACGGAGTATATCTAATTATTCAGTTTATATTGTTTAAGACGGTTATCAGAATGACGCCAATGCTTACAATGAGTGTTGTTCTTTTGTGCTTGATGGGTATTGCTCAGCTTATATTGTACGGTGCGTTTGGCAGTATAGAAAAAAATCAGACAAGCGGAGAATATAGTTTCTATACCGAAAGTCAACGCCATATAAATTTGATTTTGGTAAGCGTCAATGACGACGGTTTAAAAACTGAATTAAAAAAGGCAGTTGACAATATTAAATACGGTAATCGAAAAAGCAGTGTAAACAGCATGGAGCTTGAGGACAAGATTGAGGGTACTATTGAGGAAATCGGCAGATATGTTGAATCCAATGAAGTTGTCGAGGCGAAAAAACTTGTTTCTAAATTGAATTTATTTATTGAAAAAAGAAATGTAATGTGTTAGCGGAAGGGGAGAAAAAATAATGAATTTTGATATCAGTGCAATGAAATTGCGCGCAAAGAGTTTGGTAAAACAATGCGGTAACACACCGGCACTTATAGAGGCACTGTTATGGTTGTTGAGAGTGATTGCTGTTATGTGTGGATCTTTGAGTACGCAGAATGGGTCAATAGGAGGCTATATCATATCGGGTGTTGCAACGTTGCTTTTGATATTTTTGCTTGTGGGAAGTGAATGGTATACTTTAAATGTGGCAAGAGAAGAAACGCCGGATTTTCAATCGGTTTTTGACGGCATTACCAAAATGCCGATTAAGGTGCTTTTAATTACGATAATAAGAAGTATTATGTGCTATGTATTTGCTATATTTTTAATTGTTCCGATAATATTCCCGATATATTGGTTCAGACCTGTTTTCTACATAGCAAAGGACAAACAGGGAATGTCGTTTATAAAAGTTATGGCTGAAAGTATTAAATTGATGAAAGGCAATAAAATGGCTTGGTTTAAACTTGATTTGTCATTCATCGGTTGGTATATATTAAATACAGTTACACTTGGTTTTGCAGGTTTTTATTCGTTGCCGATTATGAAAACAACGTATGCGGAATTTTATGACTTTATCAAGGGTAAGAATGAAATGTTCTGATTTTCGGAAAGGGGAATTTATTATGAAAAAAATAATTACATTAATTTTAGTAGGTTGTATGGCACTTTCAATAGGCGGTTGTGCAACAGAAGACGCGGCAGATTCATTGAATGATACTATAAATACTTTAAACACATCGGATTCAAAGGAAGTAATGGAGATAAAAAACGGCTATCTTCCTATTTCAGATCAAGTAACAGTAGGTGAGGCGCTTTATAGTTTTTTACTTAACCCAAAGTGGCAATATTTTGTAAGTACAGATAATTATCAAGTTGTTCAGTGTACAGGTGAGTGCTTATATAATGATAAAAGTGTTGAGGCGAAAATTCAATTTTTGAGTTATGATGACGGTACTTTTGAGTTACATACTGTAGCATTAAATGACATTGAACAGGACGAGTCTTTGATTATAGAATTTTTTGTGAAAGCATACGAAGATGCAGGTGCTACGGATTTGTATGATGACGGTGGAGAGGATGAGTTGAAAGGCAGTTCAACCGCTACATCACATACAAACAATAATAATTCGACAAGCACACCACCGCCTTACGGCGATATAGGTGATGTTGGAGTGATTTCTACTGACGGATATGATTTGGACCAATATTATGTAACCGATACATTGCTTGACCGTTTATCACAAGACGAAGTCAGAACGCTTTTAAATGCAATGTACGCACATTACGGCTATACATTCACCACCGAACAATATGCACAGTTCTTTAGCTCAAAACCGTGGTATTCTTCAAGAGGTACATCAATGTCAGATTGTGAAAGTATGTTCAACGACTATGAAAGAAAGAACAAAGAAACCATAACCGCTTATGAATCAAGAAAAGGCTGGAGATAAATAACACCGTAGAGTCAACCGTAAAGGTTGGCTCTTTTTTGTATGCGATGGCAATACAGCTTATCCTTATTTATATACTGTATAAATGGGGTGGTTTAAGTGAAAGGGAAAATTAAAATCAATTATGAACTGAAAGCAAGTTACAGACGTGGAATTGTAAAGGAGATGTATTCAAGAAAAATGATAACGGAGCAACAGTACAAGAGATTGCTTATGAAATAGCGACAGCGGGGAGGTATCGGCGGTGCTTAAAGTGGCGGCATATGCGCGTGTTTCGACTGACAAGGAGGACCAAATAAATTCACTTACAAATCAGCGTGAGTATTTTGAAAGCTACATTAAATCAAAGGACGATTGGGAGTTTGTCAAGGTATATTTTGACGAGGGTATCACAGGCACTCAAACCAAGAAACGAAAAGGTTTTAACCGTATGATTGACGACTGTAAAAACGGAAAAATAGACTTGATTTTAACAAAGGAAGTCAGCCGTTTTGCAAGAAATACTGTTGACACGTTGAATTACACCCGTATGTTAAAGGAATATGATGTAGGTGTATTTTTCATCAACGATAATATTGATACACGTCAAAATGACGGTGAGTTTCGTTTGGCGATTATGGCATCTGTTGCACAGGAAGAAAGCCGAAAAATTTCAGAACGTGTGAAATGGGGACAAAGACGTGCTATGGAAAACGGTGTTGTGTTCGGAAATAACAGTATTGTCGGGTTTGATATTAATGACGGTGTATTGTCGATTAATGAAAGTGAGGCGGAAGTTGTCAAATTGATTTTTCATAAGTACGTAAATGAGGGTAAAGGTACGCATATTGTTGCACGGGAACTTTACGAAGAAGGTATAAAACCGCCTAAATCAAGTAAAGATTTTTGGAGCAGTACAATGATTTTAAATATATTGCGTAATGAAAAGTATGTAGGTGATTTACTGCAAAAAAAGTATGTCACGAAAGATTATCTTACACATCATAAGGTCATAAATGAAAGTGAGGACAAAATATATATTGAAAATCATCATGCGGGGATAATCAGCCGTAAAATGTGGAATATGGCACAGGCTGAACTGCAAAGGCGAAGTGTGGATAAAAGCACTAAGAAAAAGTATTCCAACAGATATTGGTGCAGTGGTAAGATAATTTGTTCCGAATGTGGTTCAAGGTTTGTGATACGCAAATCAAAAAAGAAAAGCGGTATCTACATAATGTGGGCTTGTCATGAGAGAACGGCGCACGGTAATAAAAAGCTTGATAAAAATAATAATCAGGTTGGCTGCAATATGCGTACCGTAAATAACAAGTCGCTTTTGACTTGTATGAAGTTTATAACCGAACAACTTGATGTGGATATTAATAATATTGCTGACGATATATTGAATGAGATTAATAACTCGGTTGATATGCCGGAGGATAATACGCAAAATCTGATACTTAAGATACAGGATATACAAAATAAAAAAATGCGTATGCTTGACAGTTATTATAGCGGTGACATAAATAAAGACGAAATGACTGCTCTTAAAGATAAGTATGATAAAGAGATTGAGAAAATCAATGCTATTTTGCAGAAACAACAGAACAACCAAACCGCTATACAGAGAAGACAGAACAATATAGATGAGTTGCGGAAATTCATAATAAATGCGATTTGCTCCGAAAATGTGTATGGAGAGATTGTCGATAAAATTATTGTGTATGATGATTATATGCTTGTGAAACTGAAATACATAGATTTCGCTTTTAAAATTAAATACTCAACTCACGGTTATATGGAAAAGTACACGACAGTTATTGAAAGTTGTGAGATTGTTTCTTTTTGAGGAGGGTAGATGATGTTTATTGATAATAATATTAATGAGTTAATTGAATATATGACCTGTTTTTAGAGAGTGTGAGAAAAAGTCTGTAAAAAAGAATCCTTCTATGATAGAATATAAATAAATCATAGGAGGAATTTTTTTA
>NZ_JAJEQM010000030.1 GCF_020687385.1 Hominilimicola fabiformis | reverse complement strand
TCGTAGTACTTCTTCTGCATTGGCTTTGAATTTTTCAAATTTGGATAATTTCTTACCCGTTATTATTTCTTTTCTTGCATTAAGTATTGCTTGAGGTGATTGTTTTTGTTTCCACTTGTTAGATTTTATAGACTTATCACCGAAGATAGCTCTACAAATAAAATACAAGCCGAAAAATATGAAAACAGATGTCAATATTCTAAGCAGTACCATTCACTTCACCTCTTTCGTATATTTCATAGGCGGTAGCAGCCGACCAATCAGAACGAGCATACTTTTTTATAGTAGTTTCGTCAACATCGTTTTCATACCATTTCAATGCCAACCTATCGGATATACAGTTTATTTTTTTATGAAATCCATCAATGTGCAATTTCATATTGTCATCCATATATTCGTTGGTTTTCTGAAAACGATATAATGTGTTAAACTGAATTTTTCCGTCTATATAATCAATACCTTCAACGATAGACATAATCTTTCTTGAGCCGTCACTAAGCTGTTTTTTGAATACCATAACCGGAAATGCTTTTAATATCTGACGCATTAACATTTTTTCAGTCATATTTGCGTTTTTCTCAAGACATAACATGAAGATACGTTCGTATGCCTCTTCGGCTGAATTTGCATGAACCGAAGTAACAATCGTATGACCTGTTAATCCGGCGTTTACCGCAGTCCATGCCTCACTTCCACGCATTTCCGCCGGAACAATAATGTCCGGGTGTTGTCTTAATGCTTCCTTTAAAAGTAACTCTGCATCCACATTACTTTTAGGATCTTCGTGTGGACGTGTTACCGTATGAATAACACGATTTAATACTTTACCGTTATCGTCTTTTGCAATGAGGTCTAACTCTCGGCTATCCTCAATACTATAAATACGTTTATCATACGGAATATTTTTAAGCAGAACGCCCATATCAGTTGTCTTACCACTTCCCGTGCCGCCGGCATAACCGACTGATACACCGCTATTCACGCATATAGTCAAAAAATCAAGTTCTTCGGCTAATGCAGTATTGCTTTTAAGCAGATTATCGCGAGTAATTGCAACTGTTTTCTGACGACGTATTGACGCTGATACACCTATTTCCCTATCCACAACAGGACGCATAATAGCACTGCAACGTACACCCTTTGAAATATAACTATCCTGTACCGGTTGTGATTCGTCAAGACGAATACCGCCATAGGCACACATTTTTTGCACTATATCTGTTGCTTGTTGCGGTGAAGCAAACGTTTCATCAAGCTTTACAAGTCCGGTAGGATAAATAACCTCAATATCATTCCATGCATTGATGTTGATTTCCTCAACATCTTTGTCATATATGTATTGTGTAATGACACCAAAGCTTGACATATCCTCATGAATTTTGTTCACAAGTTGCTGAAAATTCATATCTTCAGCACAAGTAAAACTTCCGGCATTTAGATAATGAACAATTCGGTCACGAAGTACAACTTGAGCTTCCGGATCGGTAATTATTTCTGCAAGTTCACTGGCGTGATTTTTTGATATTTCTTTTCTGACATATTCTAAAATATCATTATATGATTTTTTTTCAATCTTTCTTTCCGTTGTTTGTTCATCGTTTTCTTTTTTATTTGCTTGCCGACTCATGTCGTACATATAACTTTGTACGTCCAACTATATCACTTCCTCACATTTTTTTATTGTAACGTTAAACCGATTCATCAGGATAATCCAATTCAGGGAAATCAGGATCAGGATAATAATCTGAATTACCCTGCGGTGGTGTTTGCTGTTGATTATTGTTATTTTGTTTTTTTGCTCCGGTGAAGTATACTTCATCAACCACAACTTCTGTTGCATACTGCTTTTTGCCATCGTTGCCATCCCAACTTCTTGATTGGATACTTCCGACTACTGCAATCATACCGCCTTTTTGAAAATGTTTTGCAATAAATTCTCCTGTCTGCCGCCATGCAACACAGTTGATAAAATCTGCGTCATATTCACCGTTTGAATTTTTGAATCGTCGTGTTACTGCTATTGAAAATCTCGCAAGCGAAACACCGTTCGGAGTTTGACGCATTTCGACGTCATGTGTAAGACGTCCTATTAGTTCTACCTTATTCACGAATTTCACCTCCCCTCAATGTGATATTTTCATTCATTGACTATCACCCTCTTTAATTTAATAATAGAAGCAACGGCAACTCAAATGTCACCGTTAATATCCTACCTATTCTTCATATTGCGAACTGCCACAACCTAAAATCAACATAAATATCGGTCGTAGTAGAACTAAACCAACTGTATATCCTGCTCCATGCCCAAATGCTTTAGATAGCTTATGTTCTTGAAGTATTACAATGTATAATGCAGATATAGAACCCACAATAGTTAATGACGATATTACCGGAATAGTTGATATTGCTGAACTTACTACAGAAACTCCAATTAATATCCAAAACATATTTAAGTTATCTGTCATTTGAAACGCAGTAAACGTATTCCATAATGGTATCATTCCCTTAGCAATCGGATTATCAATATTTGCTTTCTGAAATATCTTTACATATCCTATTGCCGATAAGATATAGTTTATAGCGACAATCACCGCCATAATAGCTATTACAGGTAGCAATGCCTTCATTATCATACTTTCCATTCCCGATGACGCTGCCTGTGCCATAAATTCATTATTTATACTTTCTGTATCCTGCGACAATGCATTAATTATTAATTCGTTAGTTATACCTTCCATTTTAAATCTCCTTTATTCCTCATTATCTGTTAAGATTATATCAACCAGTTCCATAAACGCTTTTTTATAATTGCCACCAAATAGC
Source organism: Hominilimicola fabiformis (assembly GCF_020687385.1). NCBI lineage: Bacteria > Bacillati > Bacillota > Clostridia > Eubacteriales > Oscillospiraceae > Hominilimicola > Hominilimicola fabiformis. The sequence continues at coordinate 8,360 of NZ_JAJEQM010000030.1, read as the reverse complement.
TTGACTTTATGATATTCATTAATTATCGGCACTCCAGTATTTTCAGATAATTCAACCTGTTCATCATACGGAAGTTCTATATCAAATTTTACCGGCACATCTAATGCTTTTTCAAAATCTGATATACCTATGTAATTCTTGTCGGCATTTACAACGTTGACTACTTTGCCTCGCCATATTTCACTGAAATATCCCTGATAAGCATTCGCTATTCGTAATCCCTGTTGCGTAGGTTTCATAACATTAATCACCATATCAGCATAGTTAAGTCCCCACGCTGATACATGATTTGTTACATTTGTATCACAATCAATAATTAGATAGTCGCACATTCTTTGAAGTGCTATCAGCATATTTATACATTTGTTCTGCTCCGGCAATATTTTATTATCTGCGAATGTCAATACATTGGTTGTATCGGGTGCAGATAAAATAAATATATTGCTATTTTTATACTGTACAAGATATTCTTTTATATCGACTGATTCTTCAATAGACATATCATCATACAATTTTTTTAAACTTTTATTTTCTGCGATATTCATATCAAAAAAAGATTGAATTGATGGATAGTCTGTTCGTGGAGCAAATAATATTACTATCTTATCTTCACTCAAGACTGTCGCTAAATTAGTGCATATTGTTGATTTTCCCACACCATTTCCACCGCATACCGCAATAATCTTTCCGTTCATTTTCTTACCTCCATGATTATCTGTTAAGTAGCTTTTTTGCTTCTTCACCACGTCCGGCAAATACAACCTGAACGTCGTTATTGTTTTCCATATTCACAATACTTTTTACTTGTTCTTCTGATGTTGCTTTCACCGTAATAGACGCCGGAACAATGTCTGAAAGTTCATTTAAGTTTGCACCGGATACATTTTCGCTTTTGGCATTATCAATCGCCAAAACTTCAAAGTACCATTGCCCGCTATCTGGATTGATTTCTTTTTCCTGTGTGTCATATCCGTATAGTTGAACTGCATCACCGATTAAAATTTTACCACTCACTGACTTTGATAAAGTTTTCATTGTAACACTGACAGCAGTTTCTCCGTCTTTTAATGAATACAAATTACTCGAAGTATCAATAACACTTAATTTTTCCTGTGTTATAAAATCCGATGGATATATTGTTGACTTAGCGTATTTGTCTACAATATCGCTCTTACTTCTTATTGCTTCACTTGGGACACTGTCATATTCAACATTAACTTCTTTCAGCATATCATCTGTTATTTTTGTGTTCGCTGATATAGTCTTAGTTACTTTAATAACATTCACACGTTCACCGTCATGGTTCTTTGACGGTACAATGATAAATGCGATTATCATTGCAATTACAAAACATATGACCGCAACAACAATTTTGTTTTTAAAAATATTTGTTATACTTTTCATTAAATTAAACCTCCGATAGACTTGTATTTATAATTTGATTGTACATTGAAATATTTGGTATTGGTTCAAATACTTCAGGTGCATAATCCGCAAAAAATATTTTTAAATCTGAAAAAGCATTTTGTAAATCTGACTGTTCTTTTTTGGGGAAGAAATTAATTACTACATTTGCTTTATCTAAAATTCCTTGCGAATATGCACCCATAAAGTTATTAAATTCCCAATCTTTTATTCCGGCAATTATAATAGGAATATCTGTTTCAAAGAATTCTGCTTGTGTACATTCATTTATAGTTCCGAAATCCATTATACAGAATTTATATTTATCAGAATATTCCTCTACATCTGCATTTTTATTGAAAATATCAACATTCATTATTCTGATATATCCCGGCATTGTTTTTTTCAGGCTACTATTCTGCAACACATTGTAAATGTCATGCGTATTACATTCTTTATAGCATACGTATTTATATTGTTCACTCAGTGCTTGAGCCATAGCCAATGCGTGATGAGTTACACCTATATGTGATTGTAAACCGCATATGCCAATCGTAATCATCCTATCTTCAGGAACTTCCGCTATACTCGGAACATCTTCACTCACTTTATTCTGCTGAAAACTTTCTTTCATCCTACTGAATATATTACTTTGACTATTTGAAATAATTGTTTTTTGCTCAGCAACATTTTCGGTATTATCGTTATACTCTGTTTCAGAATATTCGCCTTGATAATCTTCCTCTGATGTATTGTTATCTTCAATATCAGAAGAATAAATTTCTGATTGCACACCACTTTCTTCCGAAATATCATCAACGTCATAATCTTCGTTATTTGACGGTGTATATAATATCTTTTCATTTTCTGTTATTGTACCGTCAAAAAATTTTGATATTACATCATCAAAATCATCTATCATTTCTTTTGTGATTATATAGTCAACTACTCCGCTTTTTTGAATTCCCTGTATCATTTCATCATTACGCATACGGTCTAACGCTATAATTAATATTTTCGTTTCATCCGTAACGAATTTTAAAACTTCAAGTTTTGATATTATATCTTCAATATCACCAATACCGAACAAATCTTCATCAATAGCTACACAATCAATGTGATTTTTATTTGTCAGTTCTTTTACAATATCCGATATGTCCAAAAAATCTGTTTGTATTTGACACGATATTCCTTTTTTAAATGTAATATCATTTAATAGCTCGGCTCGCCGTCTTTTGCAGTAATAATGCAATACTTGTACCATTCCCATACTACTGCACTCCCTCCTTAGGATTCTTAATCACTTCAATACCGTCAACTGTTTCTGTTTCATCTTCACCCTCCGGAACAGTATGTACGCCATCACTGTTATTTAGGTCATCATAATACTCATCTGCTTTTGCTGAATTTGTATTATCATTATTTGATGATGTATTATTGGTAGTATTCGATTCAGAAATAACAGGTTTATCCGTTGACTGCTGCACCGTATTGTTTTTGTTACCGGCACTATCTTCTTCTGCAATATTTGTCGCTGTCGGTACAACAGTTTCTGTCACACTAACATTGTTATCTGTTGTATTATCGCTCTTTTTGTTCATGTGGTTATATCCGTAATATATCAATACCGCAATCAATATTACTATTAAACCTAATAACTGCAATAATTTTTTTTGTCTGTCCATTTTTTATACCTCCATATTTAATTACTGAATGCCCACGCTCGAGCCGATTCGCCGGCAACCGTTCCTACATCCCATGTTTGGTTAGTTCTTTCTGTGCTTGCCGGATCATTGACCAATATCTTACCATCTGATGTTATACCTCTTAACACGATGAAATGCCCAATCTTCGTAAAATGACCGGGATTCATACTTAAAATCATAATCTTTCCTGCTTTAAGACAATTTACAATATTACTTGAGGTGTTTGATACAACATCACACGATATTCCTATAGCCGATGAATAGCTTGGGAAAAATGCCCATGCCGTTCCTTCTGAAACTTTATATCCATGTTGTTCCGACCATTTTGCAGTGTCTACAGGTGATACAACCGTTTTTGTTAAAAGAGTAGCTACCATCGCCATCGATGTCGGACCGCAACCTGATGTTGCAATAGTTCCTGTTCCATAGCTATAGTTACCATAACTACCTTGTAGATATAACGGAACATCTGTACCATTGTACGGTTCACCCGATAATGCAACAGATTCTTCAATATCTTTATTTTCTGTTATATTTCCGTCTGAATCAATAGTCCAAGCCATTAGGAATTTCTTTAATGCTCCATATCCGGGATCACGAGGTAAGTTATATCCGGTTGATATTCCGCCCTCATCTTCACCGATAATACCAAGTGGCGGTTGTCCGACAATAGCCAACAAATCTTTTTCTTCATCAACAAATCTGTGATTTCTCAAACTACTTTGTACCCCACCGCTTGACCCTGAAAAATATGACCCTACCGTATTTCGTTTATAGGCATATATTTTTTTTATAATAGTTTCATCATCCATATCTGATGTAACACCTGATTTTCTTATTACAGATGTATTCGGTCCGTATTGCTGTCCTGTTGATATTATCAATTCTTGCAAACATCGCGAGCGATTAAAGTCTATATCTAATTGACTAAGACATTTTTCTACTAACGGTTTCACATCTATTTGATGTGAATATGTAAGCTGAAAACCTGCAAATTTACTTTTGCTTATCTCTGCGGCTTTTTTCCAAGCGTCATTAAATGCAGTTGTATTCTGCGTTAATCCATTAAAAAGACTGCCTAACTCCTCATCTTGTTCTGCAAGCCAGTTAGTAAAACTTTTAACCATTCCACCTCTTGATGGGAATTGCGGAATGCCATAACTCACTCCACCATAATCACCTTCACCGGAACTTATAAATGCCGGATCGGATGTTCCTGTTTCGTATTTTCCGGCGATATATCCTAAATATTCTTCTGTAACTTCACTGTCACCTCTTGCAATGCTCAATGCCTCAAGCGGATGTGATATTACATATATCGGGAAAAACAAAAGAGAAACTACAACTGCACTTGCCAACACTATTTTTGATATTAAATGCTTTTCCTTGATTTCTTCAACAATCTTTGCCACTGCTTCGATTATTTTTTTTACAAGTTTTGGATCAATAGGTGGCATATAATCACCTTCCTTTCTCTGTAATAAAAAAACACATCACTTTTTATAAAGCAATGTGTTTCCTCAATCAAAATATTAATATGTTGATGTAGTTCCGGCATCTTCGTACATATCACCGTTGATAACAAGTTCTTTGGTAACAGTTGTACACCATTCAGTACCGTCAACACCTCCTCCGTATATATCAAATGCGATTACGTGACGTCTTGGCTCACTCCCCGTACCGCTTAAATATATATCTGTATATATCATTTTCTGACCTACAGCACTATTTGTCGGTGCAGAAAATTTAGCTGTTGTACTGTTACTGGATACTTTGTCAAGCAATACGGTACTGTCTTGAATGAAATCACCGCCAAAGGTATGTGTTGTCCATCCCATTCTTACTGCTACTTTTGTAGGTGGCTTTGGTTTTGATGTCGGTGTTCTTGATGTACTTAATCTGTGATCGCAATTACCCTCTTTATATTTTGCCACTTGTCTGTAACTTACGCTTGTGGATATGTCGGTTGTAACACCATATCCGCTTTTAAGTGTTGTTGGTGATACATCAACACTATCTACTTTTAATTTAGCCTCATACACATAATAGTGGTAACAAGTATGTTTCTTATTGTCACTGCCTGTGTAACTGTGTTTCTCTCGTTCCTCCCATTGTATTGTATTTTCTTCACTGTCGCACATAGGCGGATCAATCGGAGTTGTTGCCGGCTCATCGTCACCGTTGTTATCATCGTTTGGTTTTGGTGTCGGCGTTGGTGTCGGACTAATGTCACCACCTCCACCGCCGTTGTCTTTGGTACAACTTATAATCAAAACCAAAATAGGCTTAGTTCCCGAAACACGAACCGAAACATCAGGATCAGGATTTTCTTTTTCTTCTTCGATTCTGCCGGTTAAATCTTCAACGACATACTTCTTAACAATCACCTGTGGCTTAGGCGGGTCAATCGTGTATTTAATTATATCTTCATCGTCAGGTGTAGTTAATACTTTACCCTTAATTTCTTCTGTTTTTATGTCTTCACCTGTATCTACATCAACATACCTTACTATTAATTTAGATTCAACAGGTAATGGCGTTACATAAACGTCAAGTATTTTGTGCTTTATTTCAGGATCAAATGCCACATTTGCAATAATGCTTGAATCAACACCTAAGATTTCATTGTTATCCGCACGTTTTACATCAAAATGATTGTACGCATAACCGACATCAAAATTCATATCATTATCAACATACGCATATCCCGACTTATCCGCCAAGACGTACATTTTACCTACTGAGCTACTGCCATAAGCAAAACTATCTGTATTCTCAAGTATTACATCACCTGTTACATAATTAATAATACGCTTTGTGATTTTCATACTGTTGTCAACTGCAAGAGAAACTTTAAACGGAAACTTAAAATTATAACCGACTGCTCCGCCGTAGCTGTAGTACCAAGAATCATTTCTCTTTTTAAATTGCTGTCCGATACGAATAAGGTTACTGTCGAGAGTATCACTTTCAACTGTACCTGCCCACGTTCCCTCTTGATTTATTTCTCCTGCCTCAAAGTTTGGATAAACCATATTGTTCGGTATTTTTCCTTTTTCTAATATATCACCATAACCAAAGCTTTGACCGTAAATATATTTAGGATCATCACCCTCAACTACTTCCAATGCTCCGTAATGCTCATTAGAACCGCCGTTATATCCCCACATAGAAAATATAACGGAGCTGTACGGATAACGTGCTTTAGGCAGTTGCTTATATGGCATATTAGGTAGTAAAAGATCATTTCCACCTGTACCATCATCTTTTATTAAATGAAATTTAGGACTGAATTTCATTTCGATTCGACAAGTGTCACCATCACGATATACACGATAACCTATATCACCATTAAATAAAGTTTCTGCTTTTTCACTATTTGAATCACCCTCAACGTCTGCGTCAATATCAAATTTTAATTTCAAATCAGGTACATCTTCATCAACGTGGTCGTATATATATTGACGTATATTCTCATCAGGAATATTAGCAACATCAACACTTGCTACAATGTATATAGGATCAAATTTGTTACTCCAAATTTTTGTGACATCATCATCCGATAATTCATCACCATATACGCTTTTCCATATTGCATTGTTATTTGCAGGGTTGTCTGCATTTACATATCGCCAAAACGGAATATTTCCGCCTACTATTACAGAATTGGCATCGGTGGTTTCCATATCTCTGTTCCACGACCAATCCACTTTTGTGTATCCGTCAAGTTCATCCGCATTCACAATCAAGCTTGAAGTTATGGCCGAAAATATTACGGTCAACACCATTGTTAAAAATATTATTGTTTTTCGTTTCAATATAATCACCCTTTCTTGCACTAAAAAAGAGCCTTACGGCTCTGCTCTTATATTGTTTTAAATGTAACTATATACAATCGTTCAAAACTGTTATCACTTTTCTCCTTTCCCATTTTAATTTCTGCTTTTCCTAAATTAAATATAAACGGTAATTTATAAAACTTTAATGATTGAATTTGATTATTTTCAACTTTTCTTAATAAATAGTTTATTATTTTTTTATGTGTGATACAAAAAAATCTTTTACTGCTTGGTAATTGATTAAAACCGGATATGAAATTTTTGGCATTTCCAAAATGTTTATCGTTCCTTTTTCTAACGAATTTTTGAGAAATTATATTTCCTACCGAACAAACCAAGTATTCGTTTATATCATATTTAGGTTTCAGACATATAATCAAGAATATACTTATTATAAAAATAAGTAATAGAATTATCCTAATTATATTTATCAACATTAATATTCACCTCATATAAATTATAAGGCTTTCAACTTTTATTGTCAATGTTATCGCTTTTATAAATTACTGTATACGATACTCTCCATATTATTACAAAAATCATACTTCCACCGTTTGTAATCCCCCCTATTATCCTTATTATCACACTAAACGTATTATTAATTGGTAATTTACTAAATTGAAAATCCCCAATCACATAACATATAAACATCATTATTATAGAAATAATAGCTATTGTAGATATGCAATCTATTTTTTTGCGTATACACCTTAATTTCATAATACTTCTATTAAAAATTCTCTCTATAAAATCAAAAGATTTTTTCAATAATATACAAATGAATATAGGAATAACAAAACTTATACTTGCAATTATATAAGTTATTATAGTCTTCACCTTATAATCACCCTTTCTTGCACTAAAAAAGAGCCTTACGGCTCCATTTCATCTTTACTATTAAATTGTACTTATATATTATTTAATTCTTATACCAACACATTCATAAAATATTTCTGCATCAAAATATGGCAACGACTTAATAAATTCTTTATCATCATCGCTAACATCTTCATCCCACCATTTTTGCTTGTCAGCTTCAACTATTATTGTTTTGATATATCCGCCAATAGTTTCACATTCAGGATGTCTAATAATTTCATCTTCACTCATATCGCTTATGGAAATAAAATCCGAATATTTATATGATTGTGGGCAATTAAATAAAATATTTTCAAATCTTGTTATAGTTTTATCATCAAAATCAAAATCCGTTACATGATTAAACATTCTAACTTTAGGAGTATTGGTATTACAATATCCACTGTTATGATTTCCGCTATTATAATGTCCACTATTATAATCTCCGGTATTATGATGTCCACTATTACAATGCCCGCTGTTATAATTTCCGCTGTTAGAATCTCCGCAATTATAATCTCCACAATTATTCTCTCTACTATTATAATTTCCA
>NZ_JAJEQM010000029.1 GCF_020687385.1 Hominilimicola fabiformis | reverse complement strand
TTTTGCTTATCTGCCCAAATAAAACTAAGTATTTTATCATAGAAAAATTAATTTACAGAAATAATCTCACACACTCGATTCTATCAGCGAAGAATATCTCCAACTGAGAATGAATCTCGCCCCAATCACGACGTCGACCTGTCCATTTTTTCGTGATGTCCATCATTGCAAGGTACAGCATCTTAAACAAGCTATCATCTGTAGGAAAAACCCCCTTGTTTTTAGTCACTTTTCTAAGTTGACGATTGAATCCTTCTATCGTATTGGTTGTATAGATAAGTGTACGCACTGCTTGAGGATACTTGAAATATGTAGATAAATGAACCCATTTATCTCTCCAGTTATCGGCGATTTTAGGGTATTTTCCACCCCATATTTCATCAAATCGGTCTAATTCTTGTAATGCGGTATCCTCATCAATAGCTGCATAAACACGCTTTAAATCTGCCATAAGTGCTTTAATATCTTTGTATGACACATATTTTGTTGTATTACGGATTTGATGGATTATGCATTGCTGTATTTCTGTTTGAGGAAAGACTGCTTCAATCGCATTGGTAAATCCGCTTAGTCCGTCAATACAAGCAATTAAAATATCATTTACTCCTCGATTTTTTAATCCGTTTAAGACAGAAAGCCAGAATTTTGCACTCTCGTTTTCACCAACCCACATGCCAAGAACATCTTTTCTGCCATCTAAATTTATACCTATTGCTATGTACACAGCCTTTTTTACTATACGTCCTTCATATCGCACATGATAATGTATTGCATCCATAAATACAACTGCATACACTTCTTCCAATGGACGTGATTGCCATTCCTTAGCTATCGGCAAAATTTTATCTGTAACACGACTTATGGTACTGTCAGATACATCAAGTCCATATATTTCTTCAATGTGTGCTGCTATATCATTTTCAGTCATTCCTTTGGCGTACATTGATATGATTTTTTCTTCAATATCTCCCGACAATGTTGTTTGATGTTTTTGAATAAGCTTAGGCTCAAAATCACCATTACGGTCACGAGGAATATCTATATCCATGTCTCCAAAACTGGTTTTCATGGTCTTTTTACTGTAACCATTGCGACTGTTATTGGTTTCTTTGTTGCGATAATCGTACTTGGAATAGCCTAATTCTTCGTCAAGCTCTGCTTCAAGACCGCCCTCTAAGGCAGCCGCAACAAAAGATTTGAACAAATCTTGAATATCGTCCATATCCTTGATGTTCAATTCTTTCATAAGTGCTTTTGTTCGTTCCTCGTATAATAAAGTAGTAGTTTTTAGAGTTCCTCTCCAAGAACTATGATATACTGTTTAAGATGCTGTGGATTGGTTGTGTGTTCCTACCGCTTGACGGTTCACGAAAGGCTCCAGCCACAGACTCTTTGCAGTTTGTTAATCAGTTAGATACCGCATGACGGTTTATTTAGAACGAGGCTACAATTGCTAAGAGCCCCTGTGGGTCTAAACAGTATCAAAATATTTTTAAGGAGTATTGTTTTATGATTTTAGTTGGTATTGATGTCGCAAAGGACAAGCATGATTGCTTTATCTGCAATTCTGACGGCGAAGTGCTGTTTAAAGCATTCACTATTTCAAATTCAATGGAAGGCTTTAATGACCTTTATGCAAAGATTAAATCTGTTTCAGATGATTTGAGTAAATTAAAAGTAGGGCTTGAAGCCACCGGACATTACTCATACAATCTTCTTGGGTTTCTCCTTGATAAAGGTTTGCCGACCTACGTTATCAATCCACTACACACCAACCTATTCAGAAAGAGTCAAACTCTACGAAAGACCAAAACCGATAAGGTTGACGCCCATACAATCGCTAAGATGTTGTTGTCTGATGAGAACTTAAAGCCCTACTCAGACACATTATATCATAACGAAGAGTTGAAGTCATTAACTAGATACAGATTTGATAAGGTTCGCGAACGTGCTGCGCTAAAAAACTCAATCGCTCGCCTTGTTAATATCCTGTTTCCTGAGATTGAAAAGCTCGTTCCAACTTTGCATATGAAGTCTATATATGCTTTACTTTTAGAGTTTCCATCAGCTCGTCACATCGCCAAAGCTCATTTGACAAGACTTACAAATCTTTTGAATGAAGCCTCAAAAGGTCATTACAACAGAGATACTGCCATACGTTTCAGAGACACAGCAAGAAACTCTATTGGTTCATTTATGCCAGCCAAAGCTATGGAACTGAAACATACCATAGAATTGATACAGATAATATCATCTGAGATTGACGAGATAGAATTTGAAATTAAGCGTATTATGAATGACATCAATTCGCCCATACTCTCAATCCCCGGCATAAGTTATCATATGGGAGCTATGATAATTGCTGAAATCGGAGACTTCAGCAATTTTTCATCCCCCGATAAAATACTTGCCTATTCAGGAATGTCACCATCTACATATCAATCAGGACATCTTACTAACTGTTATGCCCATATGGAGAAACGTGGCTCTCGTTACCTCAGATATGCTCTTTACAATGCTACACAGCATGTCTGTCGATGGGACAAGACGTTTGCTGATTACCTTGCCAAAAAGCGTTCTGAAGGCAAGCATTACAATGTTGCCATATCTCATGCTACAAAGAAACTCTTAAGAGTCCTTTACCATTTAGAGAAAACAGGCGAACTATATCAAATTGCTTAAACTTTTTCCTAATATTTCAATACTTGAGCAACATTAGTTGCTCTATTTGTCATGCAATTGTCAATGTACAATATTGAACTGATTATTTTTTTACTTTTTTCATTTTTTGACTTGACTTTTAATAGTTAGTCTTTCGTGCAATTTCTTCCGGTGTTCTTTTTCTTCGTGGCATAATTAAAAACCTCCATTTAGTGTATTTCTATTCTACACCATAATGAAGGTTTACACAATACTTGAAATTGACTCGCCAACTGAGAATGAATATCACCTAAACACCCATTTTGTTTTTTGATTTTATATAGGCATTTTCTGCTCCTCAATGAATAAGGTTTTCTAATACAGTTAATGGTGTTGCTTAGTTGTTTTCAATATCTTTGATTACTTTTTTGTCTGCCTCTTTACACTTATACTAAGCTACTATATCACATTACTTGTATTTTGTAAACCTCAACTTGTGACAAAGTACCATTGTTTATACTAGCTTTAATTGTAGTTTGGATATTTGATATATGTGTAAATGATTCTAATTTTTTTATGATTACACTTGATTACTATTTGTATATTTCAATATTTTAGTTTCATGTTCATCTTTAAGTTTTGATTACAAACTTATCTGAATTTATTATCAAACTATTTGGAACTTTTTAGTGGAGCTTCCTTTGTGAGTGATGCTTTGTGTGTTTTTAAATGTTTATTGTAAATACTTTATAAATTTGCTATTATTGCCGAAAAACACATATTAAGTCTATATGTATTTATTTATTTTTACTGCTTCAAGAATGAATGAAAATATCTAATTAGAACATTATGAATCACACAAGATATATATGTATATGAACGTTTTTTTTTTTTGCAAAAAGCATTTGCTTGGCAGTTTTATACAAAAAAATCATACAAAATTTATGAGATTTTACACTTTTGTTTTTATTAAAAGTGTGTTACAATATTGTTACATTCTGAAACGAAGAAGGTGATTTGCAATGAAGGAAGAAAATAAAGAATTTTTCAAACAGAGTATATTAATTGACCGAGTGCAACATGCAATGGCTCAACGTGGAATAGATTTTGATACTTTATGTGATGTACTGAACCAAAATGTAAAATATTCCATAACTAAGAGCAATTTAAAACTTTACATTTCAGATAGGACACCAAATGCAAATTTCTTGATAGCACTAAGTCGAAGCTTGGGAGTGACTACTGACTTTTTGTTGGGTGAAAACAATAAAGGGTTAAAAAAGGGTATTAATCAAAGAATTTACAGTAAAAGTTATAGAAAATATGCCGGTAAATATAACTTGTATTTTTATGGAACAGTCAACTGTGAATCGGGAACGGTGACAGTTGCTACATTGGAAATAAACTTCGCTAAAGAAGAAGCAGTCACTATGAAAATCGCAACTAGTGAAGGCGGAGAAAAGTTATATTATGGAGAGCTTCAGATATCGGAAATGTCACCCAACGTGTTTATAGTCTTAAATTCTGATTTTGGAGAACAGGTGTCTTTAACTTTCTATGATGAGCCAATGAATTGTGAAACATTCCAATGTGCTGTTGGGGCTATGCTTTCGATTTCTGCCGGTGACTTAAAAAGAGCGCCCGTTTTGAACAGATTTATAATTACAGGTTATGATGTAGATGAAGCACATATGAAGTTTATTAAAGCCCATCTCAAACTTAATACCAAATATATTGACATCACTCCTGAGATGATAAGTACGTCAGTTGAGGGGGTTTTTGGTAAATGTGAAATGGCTGATCGGATTACAGACAGACTTAAAAAGGCATTTTATTCCAAAAGATACTATGCAATCGAAGATAGTTTCATAGTTAACACTTTACGGAAAGATGAAAATTTGTCATTGCGTCAAGCTGATGAGCTGATTGCTGAACTGAGAAATCATTCACTTAGTAACATTAATTTTAAAATTAACAAGTCACTTGACAGCACAGTATATAGGTGTACGAATCCAAAAAATATATCACAAGAATAACAAGAGTAGGAACGGTGATTTTATAATGAACAGAATTACATTTAATTGTGGAATTTTATATCTAGGAGTCAATTCGAAATTAGATATCTTGAATTATCATATAAATAATATGGTATATAACGGTGACAAACCACTATACCTATTTGCAGTAAAAGGTAAATAGGTGTGAGATGTCAATACTTGGAGGTTATAAACAATAATTACAGCTTATAGGGTATTTACCAATATACCTCCTAACAATGTATAACTGATTCTGCTATCTTACACCTCAAAGGAAGCACGGAGGTGAAAAATAATGGCGCAATCCAAAAAGTATACGATTCAAATAGAAAGAGTTTTAAAAGAATATCCATATATATGCTGGCGCATAAATAACCAGCAAAGTAGCTTAAATAAAGAGCTCAAACAAATGGGCATCAGAAAAGAATCAATAGAATTTTTAAAAAATATATTTTTCCAAAATAGTGATATAAAAAAATTCTATGATTGTGAGCAGGAACTTTATTACTTGACCGAAATAAAGAAAATAATGGATATTGCATTGGAAAGACTAGAAGCTTATCCCAAGAAAGGAAAACAGCTATACGATATAATTGATGCGATTTATTTTCGTGAGTATGATGTAGCGGATATTACCGTAGAAAAGATATATAAAATATTCAATAAGAATTTGGAGGATGCAAATGAAAGAACATTTAGTTTTTCAACTTTCAAAGGTCGACGTAAAGAGGCAATTGAGTTAATGCAGTCAATAATTACATCATATTTTAATACAACAATTAAATAATGAATTGAAATACCCACTGGATTGGTTGCTAAATCAATGCAGTGTTTTTTTTTTTTGACTTAAATTTAACCTAGATTTGATTAAATTTCAAACAATATACACTTATTTTTTCTATTGTATGTGTCCTACGGATGAATAAAGTTTATACAAAATTATATCTTGAACTTGTATTTTGGCATATGATATAATATATAATAGAATTTTATATATTGATTTGTTTGTAAAGTCGAGATGGCTGTTATATTTATAAGCCATAACGACTTTTTTATTGCTCTTAATAAAATGAAAGGAGTGATGGTTGTGATGTAATGCAGAATGTGAAGAAGGAGGTGAAATTGATTTATTGTTATAGAAAATTGTTCTGTAACACTGTATGGAGTTATAAATAATGTGGACTAGTTGTCAAAAGGAGGTAAAATACCATGCCAGACGAAAACAAAAGCTATGCATTTATTACAGATACAGAGGGGTATATATACTGTTACGACTCAGAGAATGAAGAAATTATATACTACACATCCCCTAGCGATGGAAGCTACCCAATACAAGCAGTAAATTGTTGAGAGAAAAAAGCTGTATACTGATATATAATCAGTATACAGCTTTTTTGATCAAGGAGCCTATGGAATACTAGCTTAAAACGGTTCTCCAAAAAGATTAAACGAATGAATTCTTCTTAACAAAGTGGAAATATATTTTTTTATAAATATATTTCCACTATAAAAATTATTCTTATAAATGTCAATTCTTTTTTGTTCTATTACTAAAAAATTATTTTTTATATTTTTGTGTTCATATAGATGTTTTTTGGGAAATTTTTTATTTATAAAAAAATTTGTTGTTATAATGAAAATATATGCTATTACGACATTTTTTGAGATAAGTTTACATTATACACATATTTTTTCTCTTTTATTTATATGGAGGAGAAATAATATGGGTATTTTATGTGATTTAATAGTATCAGCAAAAGATAAAAATAAAGATAGCTTAATGGAAATTATAAATAAATTTAGACCGTTAATAAAAAAACAGGCATATGCCCTAAATTATGAAGATGCAGAAAATGATTTGATAGTTGATATGATAGAATTAATATATAATATGCCTTTTTTTCAGCATGATGGACAGGCGGTTACATATATATCAACATCTATCAGACATTCCTATGTAAAATTTTTAAAACAAAGAATACGTTTACGTGAAAATGAATGTATATATGATCCAGATATAATAAAGAACATAGAAAATCTATCAGAAGATTTTGAGAAAAAGGATCTGGATTTACTTTTTGCAATTAGAAAATTAAATTATAATCAAAAATGGGTTATTATATATAAATTCTTTTTTATGTTTAAAGATAAAGAAATAATGAACAAATTAAATATATCTCGTCAGGCTGTTTATAACAATAAGAATAAGGCTCTGAAAAATCTAAGAAAAATGTTAGAACAATAGTTTTTTTTGTAGTTAAAGTCGTTTTGAGGTGCTTTTGGGAAAAAATACACGATAATTAACATAAAAGGTGTAATATATTAATTGGATTCACGATTATTGAATATTTTTGTATAGTCAGCTGATAAAAGATTAATAAAGGACAGAAAATCAATAATGATGACTCTAGACAAAACCATTCAGGAGAAAAAAGAAATGTCTATTAGCAAATGGATTAGTGACAAAATATGCAGTTATTGTAATGTTGATAAAAAGAATTATCAAAAGATGAAATATGGCATTGATATTATTTATATTAATATTAGCAAAACAGCTGTTTTGATTATTTTATCAGTAATATTAGGAATAGTAAAAGAAACATTATTATTATTAAGCGTGTTTACATGTGTTAGATTAAGCGGATTTGGTTATCATTCAAATAATACAATTAAGTGTACTGTTATTGGTATTATTGGATTTATTAGTTCTGTCTATATGGCAATTATGTTGAAACCCATTAATATAATTGTGGGAATGGTGGTTTACTTAATTTGCTTAATTATTTTTTTGCGTTACGCTCCGATTGAAACGATGAAACGTCCAATAGGCAATTCACGGAAGAAATTTTTTAAAAAGATTACTGTAATTACAGCAACCTGTTTATTTATTGTTGCATTCTGTATAGGTGAAAATGTATATAGAAATATAATCATTATAGGAATATCATTAGAAGCAGTGATGATATTGCCTATAATGAAAATAATAATTCAATGAAAGGGATTTTTAGATATGAAGAAAATGAATAATATTATCAATAAGTTATTAATACCATTATGCGGTACAGTTGTAGCTGTATGTATATTTATAGCAAATGCTTCTCCAAACTTATGCTTAGGAATTTGGGGATATGAAGAAGATATGCCTGATGAACTAAAAGACAAATGTTAATCTACTGTATTTATTATAAGTTCGGATAAAAAGAAATTATCCTGAATCTTAACATTAAAGAATACATTACTATAATTGTTACAAATATTTTGAACAATAGATAATCCTCTTCCGTGATTCTCTCCTTTGGTTGAATAATTATTTAAGAAAATTTTGGAAATATCAGGTACAGTATTGCATGAATTTTTTATGACATATATTATTTGCGTTTTTAAAGGAATTATACTCAATATGACATTTTTTGATTCGGTTTTGACAGCTTCTTCAAATGCATTGTCTAACAGTATTCCTAAAATTCGAGACATATCTAAAGATGATATTTCAGATACAATATTAATGTTTTCCTGAATATCTATATTAAAATTAATGGAATTGTTTTTTGCTTTCAGTACATAACTATATATAATGCCTTGTATTATGCTGTCTTCAATTAATGTTATAGAGTGTGTAAATGTTACATCTTTTAAAATACTATTATGAAATGGTAGTATTTCTTTATAAAAAAAATCCTTTATCATTTTTAAATTGTCAGATGCTATCAATGTGCTCATTGATGAATATATTTTTATATAATCATGTTTAAAATCTATTATTTCATTATACATATTTTGTATCTCACGTCTGTATGCAGAGGTTATTTCCTGTTTTTTTTCTAATTCAATTTCTTTTGATTTATTAGAAATAATTTTTAGTTCTAACCAAATGGAAATTGTTGAAAAAACAATAGATGTCAAAGTTAGGATATTACCAAATATCAATACATATTTAGTAATGCTTGTATCTACTGTAGCTATGGCAAATTCAACTCCGGCGATAATTATGACTAAAAATAGCACATTTATAAATATTAAATATATTGTTTTATCTGGTTTAACATGGTTAATAAAATTCATTTTTTTATGATGACGGGTAATTTTATAACTTAAAAAATATATAACACAAGAAATGATTAATGACGAAATAATCCATTCTATAGAAAAAAAGATATTATAAGATACCATTTCTCTTAAATGTTCAATTTGATCAGGTGAAAATTTCATTGCATAAAATACCATATTGGTAATAAATGTAAGCACAAGAACCATTAAAAAAGTAAGTACACAAATAAATATATTTTTAATCAATGGTATTTTGGCATGAGTTAAATATAAAAATAAGGTAAATATTAAGCCTGGTATACCCGCAAATATAAATGTAAGAGATATAATTAAGTAGGTAATTCCCAAACAAGAAAATAATTTGCCGAATGAGATTTTTTTCGTTGTTAATGAAAGAGTTAAAACGTAAGCGATGCAGGTAAAACCAAGTGAAAAAGAAATTGTGTTAGATAGAAGTATAGTAATCTGTGATAAATTCATTTTATAATCTCCTTACATCTTGGTGAATAAATACAATGATAATTGTGCGATAATTCAATGGTATGTTTCTTTTTGTCAATATTGACTATTTTGTTTTTGTTTACTATAATAGATTTGTGACAGCGAATAAATCGGCTGTCAAGTTCCTTTTCAATATCTTTCAGTAATGCATAGAAAGTAATCATGCCATTATCATAATATAAAATCAATTTATGAGTGCTTTTTATTGATTCTATGTAGCATATTTTATCGAACGGGACAGAAAAATTTTTCTGTTTATTTTTTATATTTAAGCACTTCATATAACCTTTTTGTTGTCTTGTTTCTATATACTTTAAGTTCTCACAAATTCGTTGTCTTAATGATGCCAAATTGTTTTTTATGATAAAATCAAGAGCCTCTAATTTATATTCATATGTAAGTGACATCATTTCTTCATAATTAGTAATGAATATTATAGGGCTCATATAATCATTTTCGCGTATAATTGATGCAATATCGAAGCCGCTTTTATTATTTTGAAGTTTTATATCAAGATAATAAATTGTTATTTCAGAATTATTGTGGATATAATTTATAACATTGTCTGGATTAGATGTCGTCAAAACAATTTTAGAATTAAAGTGATTATTAACTATATATTTTTCAAGTATAGATTTTATGTAATTACAAAATTGTATATCATCTTCACATATTACAATATTCATATTATTCTCCTATATAATAATTAAATTTTATTTAGATTATTATAACATATAGACGTATTTTTGTCAATTAATGTATTAGGATGAAAAAATTTTAAAGAATACGGACATTTATATCCATTTGATAATATAATTGATTTTTCTCTTTTATCGACACCGATAATTTTCGTTCTATTAATAATTATAGATTTGTGACATTGAAAGAAATCTGTGTTTAATCTATATAAAATATCTTTTAATTTACCGTAAAATTCAACTACATATGAATCAGTATGAATTTTTAGTTTATGGTGTCCAGAAACAGTATCAATAAAATAAATGTTTTTATACTCTATAGAAAAATTGGTACTGTAGTTTTGAATATTTAAACAGTTGATATACCCATTGCGTTGACGTTGTTCTGTAATTAGTATACAGTCTGTAATTCTTTTTTCGTAATTTGAAATATCATATTTTGAGATATAATCAAAAATTTTTAGTTTATACTCAAAAGTTAGGCTTAATTTATCTGAGTAATTAGTTATAAGTACGATGGGACTTATTTCATCTGTTTCACGTACAACATTAGCAATATCAATACCACTTATAAATTTTTCATGCAGATTAATATCTAAAAAATACAATGTAATTTGATTATTTTTATTTGCATAGTTTAATACGTCTGCTGAATTATTTGTAGAAAGTATAATTTCACTGTTTAAATTATTTTTTATTAAGACCTTTGTTATTACTTTTTCAAGTTTATGTCTGTCAGAGATGCTATCTTCACATATTACTATATTCATTACTATACTCCTATTTTTAATATTTAGTTTTCTCTATAATAATATATTTCCTAATTGGTATAAAAAACAACATCATATTAAAACATAGTATTTCCTTGGTTTAAGAATTATATAGTTTGTTGTAATAAGAGATAGTCATTATTATAATTACTGTTGGATATGCTTATACTGGAGGAATTCAAATGAAAAAAATTAAAATAGGCAAAAATATGAAAGAAGTTCGAATTATGCGTGGCCTTACACAAGAAAATTTGGGAGAAAAAGTACATTTAAGTACTAATTATATTGGGTTAATTGAAAGAAATGTCGATACACCGTCACTTAGTGCGATTATAGATATAGCTAATGAATTAGGAGTTAGTTTAGACTATTTAGTCGGAACTCATATTAAAAAAAAGAAAAATTATCAGGAATGTCGGAAATATGAAAATCAAATTATTGAAAAGGTGAAATGCTTAAATAAAATGCAACTTTTGTATGTTTTAGATACTATAGAATTATTAAATAAATACAACTGGGGTGACGAGAAAATAGAATGATAAATGAAAATACAAAAAAAGATGATGTTGGATTTTTTAACCGCTTATATAATAAATACTATGCAAACTAATGGAACATTAATAACACAAGAGACTGCAGAATTCATAAAGAAATACGGTTTTGGTATAGGATTATCATTTGACGGACCTTTTAATGATCAGACACGTGGAAAAACAGATTATACGCTTAATGCGTATGATTTACTTAAACAAATCGATAAAAGACACGGAACCATTTCCGTTATTGGGGCACATAATATTCATAATTTAATAGACATATATAAATATTTCAATGAAAAAAATATATCATTTAAGTTTTCACCTATGTTTGATTCAGGAGAGGCTAAAAATCATTGTGAATTATTACTTACCGATCCTGCTGAATATGCAGATAAAATATGTGAATTATTTGATTACTGGATGAATGATGTTGATGGTAATATAGAAGTTCGTCCGTTTGCTAGTTATGTTAGTTCTTATTTCACTCACCATATGCGAAGCTGTACAAAAGGAAATTGCATGTATCATATGGCATCAATATATCATGATGGAAAAGTTTATCCGTGCGGGCGTTCATATCCGGAAGAATATTGTTTGGGTAATATTTCTGAGGTTAAGGATATACGTAATCTTTTCAAAGAAAAGGTTTATCAACAGATAGTAAATAAGAGGTATATAAGAGAGAATGAGTGCAGAAGACAGTGTAATATTTTCAGTTATTGCAATGCTGGATGTAATAATGATTGTATTTTATCTGGAGATATAACTAAACCCAATATGTTTCAGTGTATATCTCATCAAATTATTTTAAAGCATATCCATAAACGTGTAAAAGAAGTAATAGAAACAAAAAGAACAATAAATAATTATATGATGCGAATAATAAAACGTTATTCACGCTAATATCATTATATATAATGTTTAAATATATTAGGAATATTTCTGCGAAAAATCAAACGATTATACCGTTTGATTTTTTGTTTGGTGTATTTTTAAATGATGTTGGTGAAAAAAACTTGACATTTTGGATATTAATCATAAAATATAAATAACAAAACCATAGAGAAGTATATTAGATTTGAGAAAGTGTGAAATACTATGAAGACTAAAATTTTTATAATTATTATTTCTTGTTTTTGTATATGGAATTTAGCAGTATATGCAAATAACGGAGATATATCCAGTACACTATATAACACTGATATTATAACATATTTTGACGGAAAACAGATAGAAGGATATTCGTTGGACGGAAGAATGATGATTTGCTTGGAAGATCTGAAGAATTATGGATATACAGTAGAATATGACGATAGTATACGTACATTGTTTGTTAACAAAGACGGGGAAGTGGCGGATGATTTTAGCCCGTATTTTGAACGAGGCACTGCAGGCGGTATAGCTGGATACACTTATGAAACAGATATTAAAGCATATGTAAATGGTGTTTTCGTAAATACAGAAAATATAGGAGGACGGCTTGTAGCAGTTGCAGAGGAATTAGCAGATGTAACAGAAACAGATAATCCAAATAAAGTGATTGGAATGTCTAAATACTTTATGAATTATAATTATGATGATGTCGAAAGGATATTAAACATTTACAGCACAACAGATTCTTTTCTTAATGCAGAACAAATGCTTAATAATCTAAATAATATGAAAACCCCTTTAGGACAAGAATTTTATGCGGCATTGGTAAAAAAAGTTTATCCGATATATGATATGGGATATTTGGTATATGTTAATCAAAGCAGTTCACATGGTTATAACAGCTTTTTGTATTTGCTGAAAAATAATGGAGAATATATTGATTTGAATAATATTTTTAAACAATATAATTTTATTACCGAATGGGGAAAATTAAATGTTTCTGGAGAAGAAGACGGATTATTTATATCTAAAGACAATACTTCCGTATTATTTTCAAAAAATGTTGATGCCAATATCTATGACAAAAGTGAAGAAACTAATAA
The DNA here is from genome assembly GCF_020687385.1 of Hominilimicola fabiformis. Classification (NCBI taxonomy): domain Bacteria; kingdom Bacillati; phylum Bacillota; class Clostridia; order Eubacteriales; family Oscillospiraceae; genus Hominilimicola; species Hominilimicola fabiformis. The sequence goes on along the minus strand of NZ_JAJEQM010000029.1, from coordinate 2,748 downwards.
ATATTGCTTGGATTTAAGATCACTTATTATATATAGAAAATAGGTTAATAAGCAAAAGACTATGTCAGAGTATTTATATAACTCAGACATAGTCTTTTTATATTAATGTGTATAAGACTTGTTGTAGTAGATATTAATAATATCTTTACTGTCGTTTCGAGTATGATCTATACAGTCAGTATCATATATATATGAATATTGAGGCGGGTCGCTTGTTGCGGTAAAGCCATATGCAGTTCCCTGCTGATCTGTACTTGTATAAAGATAGCTTTCTAGAATTACATTTTTTAAATATGCTCCGTCACGCAAGTCCTGCATTGAATAAGTATTATTTTCATAACCTAAATCTGGCACGAAAGATACTGCAGTTAAAAATCTGACTTTATTGCCTGCGCGTATTTTACTTGTGCTTGATAGATTTATAGTACCGCTGTCTTTTAATTGACCAGATGCAGTTTCAATACGATAAGAATATCCCGGATTTCCCGTATTAAGTGACATTTTTATTACAATATCGTCATTGGCAGTATAAACACCTGAAGATAAACGTGCAGTTGTAGCAATTGGTGATGCACTGATATTTCCGTTGCTGTCAAAGTGATATGCTTTCCAGGCTTTGCTGGAACGAGCATATTGATCCATCATAATGCCTGTTTCATAAACTTCTGAACCATCTTCACTGATTGCGGCAACGTATATATATGCATTATCAGCACGATTTTTTGGCGAAAAATATAATTTAGCTTTAGAAAGAGAAACCGTTGTTTTAATTGAACGGAATCCCCAATTGTTACTGCTGAAATTATATAAATATGCACCGTTAGTTGCTTCTGTGCGAAATAAACCACCTTTTAACACCTTGGCGTTACTGCCGTATAACTTTCCTGTCCCGCCATAAATAACATGAGCATTTGCATAATCATTAATCCAACTATCTGCTTCTGTTCTGCTTGCAGTGCTTCCGTAAAAGTTAGTAAACTGAAAAAGATAATATTTAGTAGTGTTAGATTCAAATATTGTAACACCTGAATCAGTTTCAGTGACCTTTCCGCCTACTTTGAATGCTCGTCCTATAGCTTCAAATGGGCTTGAGAAAGTAGTGCTTATTACAGAATTTCCACCTGAAACCCTGTATTTTGTTGAGACTGTTGTTTTTGAACTATAAGCCATTGTATAATTCCTCCTTTATAATTGTTGTATTAAAACTGTTTCATTTCAAGCTTTCATCAAAATAATCTGCTTGATAAATTATTTTGACATAGAAATAATTTCAATACTACATATAAGGAGAGAAATAAATTTGTTTTTGTAAATGTAGCACACAAATAAAAAAATTTATGCTTTTTTGATTAGACTTTGTGAAAAAAAACTGACATTTTATGATTAAAATGATAAAATAATAAAATAAAAATATTAAATATATACGCAATATTTTTAGAAGAGGAGTTGTTTTTATGAATGTAGAGAAAATGATTAAAAGAGATATATCTGTTGAAATAGCAAATTATTTGACAAATAATTTAACCTGTTATGAGAAAAAAATATTGATGATGAAAAAACATATGAAACAAATTTTTTGCATCTTATGAATGTTATCGGAAAAAATGTAATCAATATACCGAGAAAGGTACATTATTCTCGTGAACTGATTAAAAAAATGAATGAAGAATTTTCGAAGGAATTATGTGATTTAATCAAATTATTTGAAAAAAAATTTGATAAGGGCGAAAGTGTAAAAGGATATTTAAGTAAAAAAGCATTTGATGTAGAATTCAAGGATATATTATTAAATCAATGGGGTATTAAACACTTACATTTAACAGATAAAGAAGCAAACAGTATTGAGGAAATGAAAAATAATCGTTCTAATATCTTGTTGTTTTTTATTGTAGATAATCAGGATGTATATTTTTTGGATGTGAGGAAACATCCTAAAGGTGCCGGATTTATAACACTTGAATTGTTATATATTGTATATAACAATAGATGGATGGAGAAAATTGGTGCACGGAAGGTGGAGGGGATTATTGACCTTCAGCCTGAAATCAATTCAAATGAGGAACTTTATAAACTTTATAAAAATAGCATAAATTGTAATATGCTTAAGTTTGGTAATGAAGTCTATAGGATGGGATGGGGTGTGTCAAGTAAAGGACATAAGATGGATTATAGTATAATATTATGTGAGTTGAATAGAAAAATTTCTCAAATATCATGTAAATATGGTGATAGGTACGCAGGTTTTGAACTGACTCTAGACGGACATTTTGGCAACGTGATTTTAGAGGGATCAGGAAATAAAATTCCGATTTAGATTTTTTAACGGTATAGGAAGTTTAAAGGAGATTTTATGATGAAAAAGAAGTTAGTTTTAGGTGCGTTATGTGTGTCAATTATTTTAGCGACGGGAATAGGTGCGTCGGCGGAAGTAAGTGAAAATCATTCACAATGGGCGGAGGAAAGTTTAGTAAGTGCAGATGAGGCGGGATTATTGCCGAATTTCTTTGCGGACAGAGATTTAACCGCTAATATATCGCGTATTGATTTTTGTCATTTGGCATATAAAATGCTTGAACAAAAATCACTGATTAGTGAGAATAATGTTAAGAGTTCGTTTGCTGATACAGATGATGCTGAAGTGGCTTTTCTTGCAAATTCGGGAATAATAAATGGACGTTCTGAAACGGAATTTGCACCGAATGACGATATTACGCGTGAGGAGGCGGCAGTAATACTGACGAATACAGC
>NZ_JAJEQM010000028.1 GCF_020687385.1 Hominilimicola fabiformis | reverse complement strand
AATGCTGAAATGTGTTCCGAAGTTCTCTGTATATCAAGTGCCTGTTGTGACAGTATCTCTTTTTTAGCTTGCTCACATAAAGTATTTTCCTTCAGATATATAACAACTTGTTTTATTTCATTCTGTTGCTTTTGTATTTGTGTATGCTCGTTTGATAAGTTATTATGTTCATTTGATAAATTATTGTGTCCCATAAAAACATTATTAAATTTATCTGAAATGCTTTCTTTTAAATTTCCATAATCTTTTTTTACAACACCCACATATCCAATTACTGCCGCAATAACAGTAACTAAACCTCCTACTAATGCTCCTATTATTGCATCCATAACTAATTCCTCCAACGTCATCTTATCACCCTTTCATTTTACTATATTTCTTATTTTATGTCAATGTGATTTGTATTTTACAAAATAGTAATCATGTAAGATACTCAATATATAGTCGCAAGCATTATACTTCTAAATATAAATATCAATTTTTAAAAATAACAATTTTCATTCCACCAAAATATATTTAGCACACTAATCAATGTTACTATCAAAGATATAATAATTTCTTTTATATTTGAACTTCTTGTTAAAATATATGCTTCATCTGCGAATATTATCGTGAGCAACAATATTGAACATATCACTTGCATAGGTGCATCTACATTTTTAACTTTTTCCTCTAATTTATTTTCAATAGACGAATTAAGAAGATATTCTTTAATTTTATTACCCATTAAAATCAGAAATACTGTTATTATTATAGGGATTAACTCAAAACATATATTCATTATTGTTCCTTTCCTTATACTAAAAAAGAGCCTTACGGCTCCATTTCATTTTCTAATTTATCTTTCATTTTTGCTATTTCAAATATAACGGCAACACGAAAATCTTGCACCTCTCTTATTCTTACACCATTGTAGATATTATAAAAATATTCACCGTCTGTTTCTATATTTTCAAACAAAGGCTTCATATCTATCACTTTTGCTAAAACCGTTCCTTTTTGAGTATATATTCCGGTAGCAATAGAATGATTGCCATTCAGCACTTGACATATGTTTAGTTCTTTATAATAATATACATCGTGATTAATAGGATAATTTTTAAATCCGTTTTTCACTATATTAATTATATTATCGCTCATTCTCTTGCGTTCCCAAGGAAATGTTATTACACACTTCTCTTTCAAAGAAATTTCTTGATTTTCTGAAAATTTAAGTTCGTGTTCTTTGCCGTCTTTGTCATAATATATCTCAGGGAACATTGGCATTCTCATTGTTTTAGCTTCATCATGATAAAATAAATCTGCAATATATTCACTTTGAATATCTCTTTTGATAATGTCTATCATATAGTCAAGCAAAATTTGCTTTTCAGTAATAGTATATTCCTTAGATTTCATATATAAGTCTGCTGTATCAACCGCTTTCCTATATTGAAGATTTGCACAATTTATAATATTTTGTTCTTCTTTTCTTTTCCGCTTAAATATCATATCTACTTCTCTCCAATGTATTCCTCAATTAAATCTAATACGTTGTATTTTATCCTATTTTGAAAAATATCCTCATAATGTAATATATCCTGCAATTCGTGACATACCCAAATAAAATCTGATTTCATAAATGCGTATTTGACATTTACAAGTAAATGTACATATGACAAACGACTTCCCCTGTCTATGTATTCTTTTCGTTCTTTGGTTGATTTTAATTCCCGATAAAATTCTTTCACTTTTTCTTTTGCGTATTCTTGATTTGCCGGTTTATGTCCCCATTGTTCTCCCTCACTTAGAATATCCATCAGTTTTTTATTCGTTTTATAAAATTTATCGTTATAGGTTTTATCTATCCTTTTTGTTAATCTACGTTTTACACATTTCAAAATTCTTCACTCCTTATTTTAGTATACTATTCATTTATTGTCAACAAAATTTACATTACAACTTATTTTATATTACAAACAAGACCAACGATAAATAAAGAAGCTGCTATCGGAAAGATTAACGTTGCTGAATATATAATACCCACTATAATACTAAAAAAGATATTATTAAAAAAATTCCATTCATCCAATCTATCCCATACACCAAAAACAATCATACACCCATACCATACAACCATTAAAAAAGCTGTTAATACAATAGTCAAAATAACATACAACCAATTACTTACTAAAAATTTTCCTAATTCATTTATTAATTCGTTTATGAGTTCATTTATTCTTTCCATATTAGTTACATCACTTTCTAAAATCAATTTATAATAATTTACCTGAACTTGTACAGAAAACAACAAAAACTTCTGCTGCACCAATAAAGCCTATTATCATATTCCCTATCAGCTCCATAACCGGTCCGACTGTTTTCAAAATATTAATTATGTGAAGTAACATAATTAATATAAATACTACCTCAATCGCTGTTGTTAAAACTATACCCAATACAGTTGTCACTTCATTTGGCTCTATTTTGAATTTTTCTAAAACAAAGTCTAATGCACAACCTATTCCTCCTGGAAACATGGTTGAAAGACCCATCCATATTAGTGATAATAAAAAACACACTCCTGCAATTATAAAATCTCTACCCATGTTTTCATTCATTCCTTTCCTTGTACTAAAAAAGAGTGCAGTTAAAACTACACTCTTTACATTTGTATGACTTTATGCGAATATTGTTGAATTATGTATATTTTTGATATATAATGCTGTTGTCGGAATTATCCGATGTTAAAGGTAAGACGAAAAACAGTGTAAAAGCTGGGCGGTTATGCCACCTCATATATGTTCTTTACATATATATTCTATCCCAACATTCTTAGTCGGGAAAGGAGGTGGTAATGTGAATTTCTATGAACTATTAATGTACTTAATTACATTAATTGTTTTAATAATTATCACAAAAAAATAACGCCCACCGTCAAATGAAGCGTTATTTTAAATAATAATCTCTTTGGCATAACCGTTTGAAGTCTTGCCTTTTTCTATTATCATTATATATCTATTATATGTTTCTGTCAAGAGAATTTACTTAAGATTTTTTAACAATTCAATTTGTTTTTCTGACATAATCTTTATCAAATCATAGAGCCGCTTTAGCTCTATGCACATTACAACATACGTTGCTATTGAAAAAACAGTTATCATAAGTAGTAATATTAATATAAACATTGTATATAACCTCCCATAATTACATTAAAATTTAAAAAGAGTGTGATATAATTCACACTCTTAAGCATCAATTTTCTATACCTTTCATCATATCTTTAGCAATGTCCAACAACCATAGTTGACGATTTTCATTTTTACTATCCTTTATGAGATTCGGAAAATATGTTTCGTTAAAAGTTAGTCTTGTTCGATATATTTCCTCATCACTATCCATATCATCAACGCAAAAAAACATACTTTCACTTAATTCTTCGCCCTCTACCGCTTTTTGCCTGTGACCATAAAACCTCACTTGCAAATTCAAATATGTACCCGCATTTTTTAGCCTTGCATATTCAGGATTTTTTTCATCTACTTCAAAAGATACATTATTATGAGCTTCAATCGCATTATATAACTGCGTACCGATTAAAAACTTTTGTCCTAATATATTTTGATGTTGCATACCTTTTAGTGCAAATATATACGGTAGATTTGATTCAGTCAACCAAGGATAGAAATACACTTCATTAACAAGAAATTGATTTAATACTTTACGCCAAAACATTGTTGAACATCTTATACCTAATTCTTTTGAAATAACATATACAACTCTATCAAATTGTTCTCTTAATAGATTATACAACTCAATTACGCTGTCTGTAATCTCACGCAAAAGTTCATCTTCATTAGGTTGTCTGCGTTTATTTCTATCCGCATACGGACAATACTCATATTTCCTTTCATTCCATGCCGGAAAACCATTAATATTTTTTCCGCTATGTCTACCATATGGCTTGCTCTTTATTTCCTGAACCAAGCCAATAATCTGTATCGGATTTAAACAAGATGGACAAATTGCATATTGAGATGCCCTTCCTGTATCCTTTATTTGTTCAAACGGTTCTTTGCATCCCGTTACCCTTTCAAAATTTTCTCTTGTTATTTCGTATCTTTCAGCATACCTACTTGCTTTCACTTTAAAATGTTTCATAATGAATACCAACCTTTACTTTTTATTGTAATATTCATAATCATAATAACATATATCTTCTTCATTAGCAAGTGTTGTACGATAGTATTGATGTACTTGCTTTAACCAGCTTGATGGCAACTTAGGCAGATCACCCTTTTCAACTGCAAAAAACAAACATTTTAGTATTGTTTCCAAACCTATTGAAAATTCATGTTCCTTGTCTTTTAACATAAATACTACAGGATCAAAACAATTATCACAATTAATATGTTCCGCTTTTTCAACTTCCGCTCTATTAAAAAATATTTCTTTTGTTTCGGATGTATCCATAACCTTAATTTCCTTTCATATAATTATAGTTCTTATATTTTTTCAAATTCATTTTTTTGTCTCTTTTTAGTTACTTTTGCTCGGGATTTCACCAACTTTAACTTCTATTTCCTTGCCACAATACGGGCATTTATCCCCTATATATTCCATACCCTCAAAGCTCCTATGACAATATTGACACTCTGTCACTTCGGTATTTATAGCCTGATAATATTGCTTTTGAAAATTAGTATCAAAAAATCCATTCTGATAATATATTATTGTTACAACTATAGTTCCTACAATTAATAATGATCCAAATTCAAAGCAATCTCTTGGTCCCCATGTAAAACCTAATACAATAAAAATTATTCCTAATACTCCTGTTGCAATCAACATTATAGGCACTAAATTAAATATGTTCATTTTACATTCCTCATTTCTTTATTTTCATGTTAAAGATAAAAATATATCAATTACAATCATTAATCCTCCTATAGCCCATGCATCCATAAGAGCACTTCTATTATACTCTTTGCCTGTTACTATAGAAAGTATTAATGTCACAGCCGTCCCAATAAATAGAAATGTAATTATAAACACCATTCTTTTGCTCATTTTAATTTCCTCCTACATACTCAAATCATTATTTAAGTTTTTATTATATATACTTGCAGTACCCTGTTCAAAGTGGTACATAAATTCTTTTAACTTTTCACCATTCAAGTCCGAACCGACAAGTGACATAGCTGATGAAACAGGTGCTCTGTCATTTGAATTGAATAATCTCAAAAAACTAATCAATATATCGAAGTCATTCATAACATTATTGTTCTGAAATTTCTTTAAAAGTGCGTCAGAAGAATATAAATCAGGACGTTTAAAATCCTTATTATTAAATTTATTTCCGAATGGTGTTGTAAATACAATTTTACTGTCATACTTCAAATCTTCATCAGTTGAAAATGTTGTGCTTCCAACCGAAACATTTGTATTTTCATTCTCCACCGTATCATATTCTACTGTTTTTTCCCACTCAACTTTATATCCCAACTGCTCCATTTTTAATATAAAATCATCTTTTGATAATGAACATCGACTGCACTGCCATATAGCATTTTGCAATTCAGTTTTATCATTCTTCAAATCATAATATTCATTTAAAGAGCGGAAATCAAGTTCAACATCTTTAAGAATTTCTTCAATATCATGTTTCGTCATAGTTTCGGAAGATGTTACTCCGGTAATATTGCTTTGTTCACTTTTCAATAGTTCTACAAAGTCCATTGTACTATGGACTTGTCGCATAAGATTTTTTATATATCTATCAAGATTTATATGTATTTGTTTTTCAATAGTTTGCACATTAAACCAATCAGCTTTAGGATTCAACTCTGTATTCAAATAGCTTTTGCCGTTTGGCAAGATAAACAATATATTATCATTGTTCCATTCAACCTTATAGCCTTGTTCTTCTAATTGATGTATAAAGCTTGCTTTTGAAAGTGCATACATTTTTGAATGCCCGACTGATTTCATCAATTCTTTTATGTCACTACGTCTATTCAAATCTTTTTTGATACTATTTATTTGAAAGTCATCATTTACAAAAAAATAACCTCCCATTTTAAATACTGTCTTTCCGGCAATCGTACTAATACTACAACCACTTTTATTCAGCTTTTCAATAAAATCATCAATAGTTTGAGATTGCCACTTTATCCTTGATAAATATATATTCATTTTATTTTCAAAGCATTGTAATACTTTGTCATCAATTCTTTGAGAGTTAATCACTGTACTATTGTCACAAGAAAAGAAGATATATTTATCATTTTCATATGAATACCCATACCCTTTATCCCTCATCATCTCTTGGAAGTCTTTCATGGACTTAGATTTTTTTACGCAATCCCAATATGATGAATAAAAATCTTTTTCCGTTCGATTTTTCACAAAAACTTTTTCAAGTTCGTTTGGTGAATATTTTTCCCCTTGATACATTTCGTAATTGCCATATTCAATGCCTTGCCTACTTTCAAATACAGTGATATTTGTTTCATCGTCAAATTCGGCATTCATACCGTTTTTATTTAACTTACTGACAAATTCATCTCGGCTTGTTGAATACTTTAAAGCATATCCCAAGCTTTTGTAAACATCATATTTATCATCATCGATTAAATACTCACGGTTCTTATCGTACCATTTTTCATATTTCATAGAAGTTTGTTTTTCATCATTGCTAACTATATATGATAGCGGATACTGCTGTTCAACAGATTTAACTCTATCAATAAATTGTTTTTGTATCTTTTTTAATTCTTCCGGTGAATATGTTGTTGAATTATCTTGAAATTGTTTTTGTAGATTTTCCTTTGTAAACAAATACTTTGGATACATCTTTCTATTACGACATTTTTGACCGTTGGGATTAGTAAAAGTTATATACTTTTTATTATCCTCCCAATCAACCGTATATCCCAATTCATTCATAACAAATTTAAACTCATCAATGCTACTTGCACGTCTTGATGAATTGACTGCTGCTAAATACAATTCGTATTTCCAGCTTTCAAATCTGTTATTTATTTCAGAATCAGTCCTTGAGCCTTTATCTTGATTCAGTTCAATTTCCGATAAGTTGTATTTTCGGCATAGGTCATTTGACCTAAGTTTTAAAGATTTTAAATCGGCAGACGTTTGATGCCAACGTTTGCCGTTTTCCAAATTGACCGAGTTAATACAAAAGTGTATATGTACATGGTCTTTATCCTTATGGACTGCATAGACTACTTGGAAATTTTCAAATAATTTATGCTGAAGAAGTTCATCGCCTATTTGTTTAGCCGACTCAACAGTAACATCATCATTCACATCAAATGACATCACCATATGTCTTGCCTGTATACCATCCTCCTTATCAAAATCCTTCTTCGTATGAGTAAATTCATCATATGCATTTTCCCAATCACAATTAAATCCGCCTACAAGATCAGGTCGTGTTTTAGCAGGCTGTGTAATATAATTCATCAGCTTTTTTAAATTCGACTTAGTCTTTGGCGGATTTTTTATCATTTTTATAATTGCCATTGATACTACATTTCCATATCTTCAATAGCACTTTCCTGTTGTACATCTTGAAATTCATTATCAGCACAATTATGTATCGATACTTCCAAAATTTCTTTCATTGACAAGTTGTTTTTTACCCATTCATTATAGCAAGCTTCAAGCGGATATTCGTGTTTCAAAAGATTTTTTAATTGATTTACACTTAAATCGGTTTCCTTTAAAGTATAAAGCAATTCATCACGAACGGCTTTTTGATATGATACATCAATTATCACATTCGGAGATTTTTCTCTCAAATCTCGTATGTAAGCTTGTTGTTCTGCTTCAGCTCTATCGCAAAGAATTTGTGAAAACGCATATTTCTGCATTTTTTCCATTGTACCAAACCAACGACCATCTATACCTTGTTTTACTCCCTCAGGTTTGCCGGCAATTTCATTGGCACGTTCAATAAGTTCTTTGCAAGCATTTTCAAACTCTGAGTCTCCCTTGTCAATCAAGTATTGTTTACAACCGGCATCAAGATGTTCAAAAAAATCTTTCACCACACTTTCTTGATTTGTTGCCTGTTCTGTAGCCTGATGAACAAGTTCATATGGGATTGTATTATAAACAACTTGACCGCCGGCTATTGCGTCAGGATTATAATACATTTCCACAAATTCATCATTTTGCACGAAAAATATATCTACGTTCTCAATATCAATATCACGTACTTGTTCTTCCGCACGGAAATTGTTCCATTTTTCAAGAGGTTCGTCATCTTTATAGACTGTCATTTCCTTTTCTTCTTCATTAACTTTAACATCAAATCCGTTATTTTGAATTTGCTCAGATAAATAATCCATTGCTGTACGGATCGCTTCTTCTTCACTTTCCGCATCAATGTAATCATTTACATAATCATCATTTGTCATATTATATTCTTCCAAGTTAAATTCTTCATTCAACATTTCAACATTATTAGTTACTTTATACTTCATAATAAACGTCCTTTCTACAAATTAATTTTCATTGTTTAGTTTCTTTACGTCCTTTCGCAATTTATTCAATTCTTCCCAAACCTTTGTAATTTCAGATTTTGTATCTTCAATATGGACACATTCTAATTTGCCCATATTGCACAATATCGCAATCTGATTTATATTGATACCGATTTTGCGAAGTTCTGAAGTAAGTTGTTTTATTGACGTACTGTCCAATACTATTATCTTCTGATGAAGTGCTGCTTGTAATAAAAATTTACTCCTTGACATTCGTAATTTTTTTGATCTGTTATCTATTTCATATAATTCATCTTCCGTTAATCGTATTTCTAATCTTCTATTCTTCATTGCAATTCTCCGAATTAATATGTTATGGGTTTGGGCAACGCCCAATTTTTTTCACACTCAAACAGCGTGTGCTTGCCTTTGTCCGTACAAAGGCGTATCTTGCCATACCAAAAAGGTATGTAAAATATCAGAAAAGAAAGTCCAAATCAAAAGTAGCGACCAAACAGATATTTAGTCATACATATAATAAATCCAAATACTAATAGCAGAAGAAAAGAACCAAATATGCTGCATATCTTTTTCATTTTTTTCTCTCCCTCAAGTATTGAATGTACCAAGAGGATATTGCTACAAACACATATGAACATCGCTGTTATAAATAATAGCAACAGTATCTTGTTATCTGATAATTGTAGTAAATCACGCATTATCGCTATCCTCTATTTTTTTGCATATATGCTTTGCATGCCTATATATTTCTGTTTCCGGCGGAAAAAATGCAAGAATCATAGTCATAACTTGTTTTATCATTATGATTTCCATTTCATTGAAATCGACTTTCATAAACTCATATCCTCCTGTATGGGTGTTTGCTCTTCCATAAATGCACATAAATCCTCATTAAAATCTTTATGTGCCGGTTCTTCACGAAAAACTTCATAACCCTTATCTTTGTATTTTTGCATATAACCGACTTTTTTTATTGTTCCGTCGGTGTTATATTCATTTTCCAACACTTTTTTGCCTTGCTCATCATTGTCTGTTGCAAAATGAATGTTTTTTATTTCAGGGTGAAGTGAAAGAAATTGTTGCAAACCCAAATCACTTACACCTCCCAATGCAATTCGCCAATCTTCTTGCCAATCCCACCCGCTTACTTTTGTTAAAGTTGCGTGTGACATTGCATCTATCGGTGCCTCGAAAACATATACACTGTCGGATTTTCCGTTTAACGTAAAGCAATGACGCTTGTCACTGTTTTTTACATCGCCTCTATATGAATTCCCCATTGTATATGTAGAACGGACAGACGCATATCCCGCCTGTCCGTTTTTATCAAACCCAACAAATACACAACTATGTTTGTCATTTTCATAAATCTTATGTTCTCGCATTAACTGTGTTACAATTTGACTATCAATATGACGTGTTTTTACAAGATATGCAAATGCTCTGCGTGCGTCAGAGTTTGCTTTCGGCAGTATCATTTTTTCTTTATGCTCCGGTATTTGCTTTGCCGGAATATATGTTTGCTTCGGCACTGATTTTTGAATTTCTTCACCGCACAAGGACCTTACCGCTTGCTGAAATGTCCAGCCGTTCTGTTCCATCGCAAAGTTGATTACATTACCGCCTTTTCCGGTTGAAAAGCGGTAATACATATTTTTTGATCGAGTTATATTTAAGCTATGTCCTTTTTGATAAAAAGTATTGTTTCTACCTCTTGTTTCAAATTCCATACCCAAGCTTTTTGCATACTCAAGTAAATCAACTTGCATAGCCTTATTTATCATATCTTTTGAAACATAGTCCGCCATATCAATCGCCTCCTAAATTATTATTTTTAACATTTTATACATTCCAAATATACAGAAGAAATTCAATATTATCCGTATAAATACAAACAGAATTAAATTTCGTTTTACCTTTAACTTATCTCCATTTTGCTCCTCTCAGGAAATAAAAAAAGACGTAAAAACGTCTACATTTCCATATCTTCTGAATTAGACTTATTCGCCGACAAGTCTAATTCTCGCTCCAATTCTCTTTGTCGTATCAACGACTCATTTAATTCATCTTCGTGTTCAAACGGTAATTTTATATTGTTTTTAGCATGGTTATAGTTATTTTGAAGATTATCAATATTGTTGTTACAAATATCAATTTCTTTTTCTAAGCCTTTAACGCAGTTTTCAATCCTCATCGTCATGCCAACCGGATCACTACTGCACTCTATGTTATATGTGCATTGTCCTACTATATTAAGATGATACGGCTGTGCTTTCTGTATTTCAAAACCTTTATACTCTCCTATAACTGTACCTTCCACAACTTTTTGTGATACATCAATTATTTTTGTTCCGGATGCAACACGTTCATCATATTCTATCCCATTCACCTTAAAGTTGTTAGAAGATGCTTTATCACGCATAGCAATATCACTTTCAATTTTCTGCTTATGTATAAGAATTTGTTTTTCTTTGATTGGATACTTTTGTATTGTATCTTCATAAAGTAACTTATTCTTTGTGTATGCCGCTTTCAAAGCACTTAGTTTTTGTACTTTAATATCAAGTTCCATCTTTTCCTTTATGCGAATATCTCCGGTTGCACAAGCCTTTATCTCTGCAAATGAAAGAACTGTTTCATCAGCATCTTCACAGCTCCTTAAGCCTATATCTCCACGCATTACTTGATTAATAAATCTCTGCTTATTTTCGACTATCTGCCACAAGTACGCATCAAATGTATTTTTCACAACATAGCGGTAAATATCAACGTGTTCATTCATATTGCCTTGCCTTAATATTCTGCCCTCACGCTGTTCTATATCCGAACTTCGCCAAGGACAATCCATATGATGAAGTGCTGCAAGTCGTTTCTGACAGTTAGTGCCGGCTCCCATTTTATCTGTCGAACCTATCATAACTCGATAATGACCGCTACGCATTTTTGAAAACATATCGGCTTTTTGAACATCTGTTTTTGCTGTGTGTATCACTGCAATTTCATCTCGCTTTACTCCCTTTTCCACAAGGGCATTTATCAGCCTGCCGTAAGTGGTATCATTTATATCAACTCCATCTTTAGGTGTTCCTAAATCGCAGAAAACAAGTTGAGTACCTCTTGTTTCTGTTGTATTCTTATAGATGTTATATACATTTTCAGCACAAGCTTCAACTTTTCTGCTCATCGGTGCATCATTATCTATAAGTTTAGGATCAAGAGCAAGTTTTCTTGCCTCGTTTGTGATTTTAAGCATATTGTCGATCTCAGGTTCTACCTGTCTATCTCGTATAGCTGCCGCACGTTCAACAAATGTCATCATTATATCTTGCGTAAATTCGTCCGGTTCTAATGCAACATTATGCATTGTATGTTCCGGAACGGGAAGTTTTAGCATATCGCCTGTTTGAACATCAGTAAAATGCGAAAACATTTTCATCAGTTCCGGCAGATTATCAAATTTTGATAATCTGTTTTTCATTCTGTAGCCTGTACCCTCCGGTGCAAGTTCCAAGCCTGTTGTAATGTTTCCGAACATCGCAACCCAGTTATCAAAGAATCCGAATCCGTTTCGTTCAAGAAGTCCATTATCCAAATATCTTTGCATTACATACATTTCCGTAATACTGTTTGAAATAGGTGTACCTGTTGCAAACACAACACCCCTACCGTTTTGTATTTCAGATAAGTATTTACATTTCCAAAGCATATCCATTGATTTATTTGATGATGTGGTTGATAATCCCGCCACGTTAGATAACTTTGTAGTTATCATACAATTTTTAAACATATGTGCTTCATCCACAAACATATAATCGACACCAAGCTGTTCAAAACAGAATATATCATCTTTCACTTCTTGTGCAGTAAGCTCCTCGTATTTTGCTTGCAGATTTTTCTTTTTGCTTTCAAGTTGCTTGACAGAAAATCTTCTTCCGTCGGCACTGCCTAAATCCTCAATAGCAGCGGTTATTTTTTCAATTTCTAACGAAATTTCATTTGCAAGACGTTCGTTTGATATAGGTATTTTTTCAAATTGTGAATGACCTATAATAACGGCATCCCAATCGCCCATTGCTATTTTAGAAAAGAAAGCCTGTCGTTTATCTTTTACAAAATCTTTCTTTGTTGCAACAAGAATATTTGCTCCCGGATATAGCTGCATAAATTCACTGCCCCATTGTTCGGTTAGATGATTTGGAACAACTATCATACTTTTCTTAGCTAAGCCAAGTCTTTTAAGCTCCATACAACTTGCTGCTATTTCATATGTTTTTCCCGCACCAACTGTATGAGCAAGTAAAGCATTTGTATCACTGTATAAAACTCTTGCAACTGCATTAACCTGATGTTCTCTAAGCTGTATTGCTGGGGACATTCCCGGAAAAGTAAGATGTGAACCGTCATACTGCCGCAATCGTGTATTATTGTATGTTCTGTTATAATAATCTACATATTTATTACGAATATCAGGATGTTCCATAATCCACCCTGAAAACTTTTCTCTCAAAACAGCTTGCTTTTCTTGAGCTTTTGCGGTTTCTTCTGAATTTACTGTATACCAGACTCTTTCACCATCATCGTGTCTGTCACGAACAACACAATTTTGAAGATTTAAGCTATCTTCCATAATTTCATAAGCATTTTTTCTTGATGTTCCGAATTCTGTTGTTACCTTTAAGTTACTGTTATCTGCTTGCTTGTTGTATATAGTCCATGTATTTGTGTAATTATTATACCTAATACTGATGCTATTAAAAGAATTATAATTATCATCACGCAAATAATATCTTGTATCAAGAGTGTCATATAGAAATTGTTGATAATCTTCAACAGAAATCCACGATAATCCTATTTTCCAAGGTATATCTACGGCTGTAAGTGGTTCCGGCTGAACTGCATTTAAAGCTTCGACATTTTTATCGTATATCCCGTTATTATTTAAACGTATGGCTGTTTCAAGTTTTTCAAGTACATTACCTGATAGATACTCATCAGCCGTTTCATATCCGGTATATATATCCTCTGTATTACTGCGTATCGGATTTTTATATATCAATCCGTCAAGTTCCTGTACGACTTCATCTTGGCTTTGATGTGTAAGCATACTGATGTATTTTATATCAACTTTTCCCTTTTCAGCTAACGATATTTTTAATCCATCAACAGCATTATCAGCACTTTCAATAGGGATATATGGGCGAATAGTTTGTTTTGAAAACATATCAGCTTTTGTTATATTTCCGTCCTCGTCTACATTCTCCAAAGACAATAGCAATGGCAAGTCCACATCAGCGGCAAATGCCTGTTTATTACCTCTCGAATGAATATATCCGTATTTATTGGTGTATTCATCATATCGTTTATTCAGCTCATATTGTTCCTTTTTCAGTTCTTCCTCAGTACAACCGAACGTCTGAATATCAATAACTTTTCTTGCTATTTTTCGGACTTGATTAAGCCCCTTAATTCTTTCTTCTTTTGTATTGTTTAAATCATCAGGGATTGTCAGATTGCCGTTTTTATAATAATATATTTTATTATCTTGCTCTACATATGTTAGATTTCGTACATTATTCAGATTGACATCATTTGTTTGCAATTCAATGTCATTGCTTATATTGTTTTCTGATATGTGTGCGGATAATGTCATTACTGCATTATGCAATTCTTCTTGCATATCTGCACCGTCACGCATTTTACACGCAGTTTCAAATCCAAATCTTGAACTCTTAAGATCCATATCCCCAAGTATCATTTCAGGATGCGATATAAAGTATTTATTGATGTTTATGCCCTCTGCATATTCATCAATATCAACCCATTCAGGGAAGTTATCAGTTCGTATTTCTTCTCTTTTTTGCAAGAATATAATATCGGTTGTAACATCTGTTCCGGCATTTTTAAAGGCATTATCCGGCAGTCTGATTGCTCCGACAAGGTCAGCTCTTTCAGCTAAATATCTTCTGCACTTGCTATCTGCTTTATCAAGAGTACCTTTGGAAGTTATCAGTGCCAATATACCGCCCGGTCTAACTTTGTCAATATTCTTTGCAAAAAAATAATCGTGTATTAAGAAATTGTATTTATTATATACAACATCATTTACACGATAATTACCAAATGGAACATTGCCTATTGCAACATCAAATGTATTGTCTTTGAATTTTGTATTTTCAAAACCGTCTATTATTATTTCATTTTTCTGATATAATTGCTTTGCTATGCGTCCGGTTAAATCATCAATT
The DNA here is from genome assembly GCF_020687385.1 of Hominilimicola fabiformis. Lineage (NCBI taxonomy): Bacteria > Bacillati > Bacillota > Clostridia > Eubacteriales > Oscillospiraceae > Hominilimicola > Hominilimicola fabiformis. The sequence goes on along the minus strand of NZ_JAJEQM010000028.1, from coordinate 4,240 downwards.
TCTACGCCATAGAATTTACTGTTACCCATTTCATCAGGAATCAGTCCCATAAAATTACCGATTCCGCAAGATGATTCTAAAATGTTGCCCTCTTTAAATCCCATATTTGAAATAGCCGTATACATTTCTTTAATTATAACCGGCGATGTATAATGTGCATTTAACGTTGTTGAACGTGCTGCTACATATTCTTCATCGGTAAGTAGTGCTTTTAGCTCTTTGTATTTGAAATGCCTTTCATCAAAGCAATCTGCAAGACCACCCCATCCAACATACTGTGATAGTATGTCTTGCTCCTCAGGAGTTGCAAGACGATTTTCTTTTTCAATTCGTTTTAACGTTCTGATTGCTAAAACATTGTCGGCATATTTTTTACCCGCTGTTTTTGTGTTTTCGTCAATTTGTATTCTGTAATTCAAACGTTCCGCTGTTTCAATATTCTTTGTAACATCTTTTGCAATTACATCTCTGACTTGTAAATCAGGTTTTGTTTCCGGTTCAGGTGTAATCATTTCGGGTTCTGCCGTTTCGACTTCAATATCATTTATTTCAACAGTATCAACATTTTTCTCTGCAATTTCTTTTTCTGTTATCAAAGTATAATCTCGGCTTGCCTTGAAACTTTCCATACCTCCGATATGTGAAAACATTTGCTCACTATCATTCTCATCAAGATTTTCAAAGCTCATATTAAATCCTGTTTGAGCTACTCGCCATTGCTTGCCATTGTATTCAATTACATCTCCGACTTGCAAATCAGGTTTTGTTTCTGGTTTTGGTGCAATCATTTCGGGTTCTGCCATTTCAACTTCAGTATCATTTATTTCAGCAGTATCGACTTTTTCTCCTGTAACTTCTTCCGATTTTTCATTATTGAAGAAATCATTGAAAACAGATAACTCTTTTTCTGTCGGTTCGCTCTTAAATACGAAACCTGAAATTGATTTACCGTCCAAAGTTTTGGGAAATCTTGAATAATAACCTCCGACTTTATTTACGTCAATAGCAAGTTTTTTAAATTCGTCACTATCAATCCTCTCATTAAGTGATACAACCCATATATCAGCATTTGTTTTAGTATGTCTTGCTGCGACAATTTCAAACTTGTCAGTCACTTCTTGTGCTTCCGGAGCTTGTTCGTTAATATTTATTTCATATCCTTGCTCTGCAAGGATTTCCGTATATCTGTCTAAAACGTGTTGAGGGAACCCTGTCATCTGTATTTCTTCACCATCAACAACTTTAGAAATTAATTTTATATCCAATATTTCCGATGCTTGAGCTGCTTCATCACCATATACTTCATAAAAATCTCCCACTTTATATAGATTGATTTGACTTTCAGAATTAGATTTATCAATGTTTTCAGCATTAGCATCTTGTTTTTCTTCTACATCAAGATATTCGTCTTTTTGAATTAAATTATCAATTCTTTTTGAAACATCAGTCCATGTAAGTCTAATAACAGAAGAAGGGCGATAAGTATCGCCCTTACTGTATGTTATACCTATTCCGCTATGAAATTCATTTATGCCGTTTGCATATTCGCCACCAATACCGTATTCCTTAGCTAAAAATTCAGCACGTTCTTGTGTATTATAGTGTTCTTTAAAAAATGAGTAAATTCGTTCTTTACCATTTTCAAAGCCACTACCCTTTTTGAGAAGTTCATTGATTTCTTCATCTGTGAAACCTGTTGCACCACTTTCGTCCTTCTCATTATTGAACAAATCCATTTGTTCATAATCTGATTTTATCTCGGAATTAATACTATTTCTCTCATTATCTGTTGGTCTATCAAATCCGACTGTAACGTTATCACTTTGGATCTCTCCAACCAATCCATTGCTTTGATTTCCGGATCGTTCAACATCTCGTCCACCATCTTGTCTTTCGTTTGGCTCGCTTCCACTTGAACTTCGACTAATATCGGAAACAGATCGCCCTCCTGTAACAGCTGTTGATACCTCTCCTGCTGTTGCTCTTTCATCCACTCCATCAGTCTGCGTCCGTAACTCCCTACTGATAGTCTGCGGTTTATTTGTTTTTCTGTCAAGAATGCTTTTGTCGGCAATTCCTGTTTCACTTTCCGCTGTGTTCTCTTGGCTACCTGTATTAATAGTTCCTTGTTCATTTTCATTCCTCCAAATCTTATATTGTTTATTTTCCCGCTCTATTTTATGTAATATTTTCGCTGAAATATTATGTGTTTCAGTTAATATATATTTTCGTTCATATTTCATAAGTGCATTAAACATATCAGATAAATTATTGTCTGTATATGTAACTCCGGCTCTTTCGGATACCATACACCGTACACTTTGAAACAGTATATCTGAATTGTTTTTATCGTGTGCAAGATAAGCTATCATAGAAGCAAGATATTCGTCAAAATTTTTATTATCTATATCGTATTTTTGATTTATGAAATTTATAAATTTGTGCGTTTCCGAAATAGACCATCTGCCGTACTTCTTACCGCCCGTATAATATGTTTGTGAAATGTCAAATATATATCTTATTCTGCCATCTTTATATATCATAATTCCTTTTTGACCTTTGTGAACTCTACGGTTATAATCGTTCCATTCCGTCAATTCAGCAGCTGCTGTTACTTTAGGATTTTGCATATATATTGCAATACTGTTGTTTACATCATATGTATATGTATTTCCGGCAAACTTCAACCATTTATTCCATTCACCGCCGTTCGATAATATTTTTTCAGTACCATTTTTGACTAATACCTTGTAATCTTCTATTATAGACATTATATTCTGCACCTCCGAACAATCTTAAAAAAGTCTAAGTTCAACTTCATCACCTATTGATTCTTCAATAGCATCAATCTGCTTGTACAATTCATATTCTACATATAGGAACAATCCTACTTTTGCATATTGTACCGATGTATCATCAACTTCATTACTGTAATCAACTTCTTCATAAACGAAATTTTCATTAAGTAATGTCATAACAATTTCTTCGCTGTTTTCTGCCATTGGGAAAAATTCTTCCTGAATCCGTCTTGCTTCAACACGAGCAACGTGTCCATAGAATAGCATATCCATTAGTTTTTCATCTTTATACCCGGCAAGTTCTAAATCTCTTAATTTAATATATTTTTCAGCCAAATCCTCAGTTAATTTATTCAGTTCTCTTTCAAATTCCGTTGCGTTCATTTTTTTACATCTCCTTTATCTCTGCCTATTTTAATATCGATTACTTTAGGGTCTTTCAAATACCCCTCAACACCATTATCAAATAATTGCGGATATACTTTTCGCATAATTTGATAGCTGTCATTCACATCTGCATTAACACATTCTCCGTTATTACATTTCCAAAGGTGCTTATATATTCTTCGTTCCTTGTTGTAAAATTCCTTTGTTGGCGGTTCACCGTCAAAGAATGATGTACCGGAAGTATATCTTTCATTTACACGAACAAATTTTATATTGTGATATGCACATTTTGTTTCCAGTAGTGAATAAAAATATCCGTATGGAATTGTTACATAATCTTTCCTTACAAGCATTTTATACTGTCCGATAAGAAGTGTATCTATTCGATTCTCAATACAGTAAGTAATAATCCATTCACTAACCGACCAAAAATATTCAAATATATGCTCAATAGTTTGTTTGGCAAGCTTATTAATATTATAACTCAATTTTTCCCGTTGTTCAATATCATATGCTTGCTTGAGCTGTTGCCTTAACGGCTGTGTTATTTTATTATACCATTGATTCTCGGCTTTGAGAGTCTTACCTCTTATGAGGTTAGGTTCTTTTCCGATGTTGTTAGTTATAGCTGCAAAGTTATTCATTCCAATATCAATGCTTATTATTCGCATTTACTTACAATCTCCTCTATGCAATGCTTACAAACATTTTTACCGTTGAACTGAATTATATCTTTTGCCTCACCGCAGAATATACATGACGGTTCATACTTCTTTAGAATTATACAATTATCTTCTGTATATATTTCCAATGAGTCTTTAACCTCAATGTCCATATTTCTTCTTAACTCCACCGGAATTACAATACGTCCAAGTTCATCGACCTTTCTTACAACACCTATTGCTTTCATAATTATTTACCTCCTGATTAAATTATAAATTTTCTTTAGTCCAATAAACTTCCCTTTGGGAGTTTATTATATATTTTCTTCAAGCAAATTTTCTACTTGCTCTTTGATTTCTTCAACTGATAAACCGTTGAATTTATCTTTTATT
>NZ_JAJEQM010000027.1 GCF_020687385.1 Hominilimicola fabiformis | reverse complement strand
CAAAACTATATTTTGCCATGAAAAAACCGACCTCCCAATAGTTAGATTTTTGGTCTAACTTTTGGGGGTCGGTTCAAGATGTCCCCTCTTTTATATATTATTTAAACAGGAAGGAAAAGCAAAATGAATTACAAGGTTTTAAAAAATGGTGAATTGCTTAGAGTTCGTAGTTGCAAAGTTTATCCCAAACCATATAACTTTACTGAGCATATGGAATATGTAATGTTTAATGTAGATGACCGAGAAGAAATAGTAATTGAGTCTGAAACAGAAATAAAATCGGCAGTTATACGTCCGTTAAGTGCAGGTATATCGTTTGAGATAAGTTTTGGAAAGATAATATTGTCGGTGGACCGTCCTGTTAAATTATCAGTCGAAATAAATGGCAGCAGTAATAATAACCTTATGATTTTTGCATACAAGGAAGAATTTATCGGTCCGACACATAATTATATAAAAATCACACAAGGTGAGTATAAAACAGGAACATTACTTATTGAAAAAGATAACACCACAGTGTATATTGAAGAAGGAGCAACACTTTACGGCAATATAGTCGCAAAGAATTGCAATAACATAACTATTTGCGGCAGAGGCAGAGTATGTATGGAACGTTATACATACGAAATGCGAAAAAACTTTGCACGAAGTATCGATATAATAAACTGTAAGAATGTTACGATAAAAGGCATTATAATTGATGACAGTAATGACTGGAGTATGAGAATTACAGGTTGTGATGATGTAAATATTTCAGATGTCAAAATATTTGGGTGCAGAGGAAATTCCGACGGTATTGATATTTGCGGTTCAAGAAATGTTACCGTGTCAGATATTTTCACGAGAGTATGGGATGATTCGTTTGTTGTAAAAGCACTGGGTACCGGAAACTGTGAAAATATTATATTTAAAAATTCTGTATTATGGAATGATTTTGCAAGACCTATGGAAGTAGGCGTTGAACTCAGAGCAGACAAAGTGAGGAATATAAAATTTGAGAATATAGATATAATTCATTCTGATACAGGTTATCCGCTTATGGGTATTCATCACGGCGATCACGCGGAAGTATCGGATATTGTATTTGATAATATCCGAATCGAAGATACTCCCGGCGCACAATTATTTGATATTCGTATTGCAGACTCTGTATGGAACAGAGATAATAAAATGGGCGATATACGAAATATTACTTTTTCAAATATCAAATATTTAGGAACTGATAATAACGATATATTGCTATCTAATTCAAGAATTGAGGGATTTAGCGAAAAACACAATATCCGAAATGTAAATTTTCACAACATTAATATAAACGGAAAATATGCACTGACTCCAAAAGAACTCGGACTTAATATATATGAATTCGTAGACGGAATTTCAGTTACGGCGGATAATTTGAAAAATGAAAGAACAGTTCTTGAGTCTGAAATAGTAGTGCAAGATGATTTTAAACCAGATAACGGATTTTATAAAGGAACCGTCAAAGTAATACTTCACAATAAAAGTGATGTGGCGATGAATGGAACGGCTGCATTTGCAATATCGCCAAAGAATACCGAAAAAGAGCAGTCGTTTGAATACAACATCGACCCGAATGAAAGCCAATCATACGAATTTAATTTGAAATTGCAAGCGGGTAAATATGTTTTTTATTTAAAAAACAATAAGAATGAGATAGAAAATACATTCCTGTATTCGGAATTGCCTATGATTGTGTCGGAAAATATAAACGATTGTCCGAAATATCAATTTGTAAATTACTATAATACAAAATGTGCGGAAGTAAGAATTGCGGTGAAAGACAGTGAGCTTATCATAATGAACGACTCTGAAAAGACAACTGAATTTTTATTGTACACTGCAATGCCTGTACCGAGTGCAGAGGGCGAAGTTATGTTTTCGGCAGAGGAAACAGACTTCGGCGAAATATATGCACTTTTGAAAAAAGGCAATGAACTTGTACCGGCACCGCAACTTAGATGCCCGGCTGAAATTACATATGTTTTCAAAAATGAACCGAAAGTTAAAGAAATAGTAAAAACGCCGTTTAAACTAAAAAAAGGCGAAACAGTAAAATTAACTTTTGAAAAATTAGGTATCAGTAAAAATACAGACAGTTTTCTTATGGAACTTGAGGCAAAAGTTGAAGAAACGAGTATGCTTAGATACCCATACACATTATTTCATTCTACAATGCCGGACAAAACAGCACATATGTACGGAAAAATCAGAATAAAAGAGGGGAAATAGTTATGTTAAAGATATTGTTTCAAGGTGATTCACTTACAGATTGCGGAAGAGATAAAACAGGTCATAATCCTGTTCAAGCATACGGTTACGGCTATGTTAATCTGATTGCGTCAAAGCTTTTATGCGATTATCCCGATACTGTAGTATGGAATAAAGCGTATAACGGCAGTCGTATTGCCGATACATACAGTCGCTGGATTGAGGAAGCATTAAATATTGATTGTAATATTTTAAGTATTTTAAGCGGAGTGAATGATATTGGCTTTGCAATACGTATGAATCAAGGTGCGGACGCAAAGAAATTTAAGTTTATATATGAGTTAATGATAAATGAGGCATTAGAGAAGAATAAAGATTTAAAATTGGTGCTTGGAGAACCGTTTCTATTTAAGATTACAAATAATACTCCCGAACTAGGTCGTGATATAGTCAGAGATTGGGACGTTTGGAACGGACAACTCACGGAGCGTCGTCAGATAGTAAAGGAACTTGCTGATAAGTATAATGCAGTGTTTGTACCGTATTTTGAAAAATTTCAAGAGGCATTAAAAATTGCACCTCCAGAACATTGGTCAGTCGATTGTATTCATGCGACAAATGCGGGACATGAAATAATGGCTCGTGCATGGCTTGAATGCGTGACAAAAGCAGGTTTTATTGAGGAGTAGAAAATGACAAACAGACTTTTTACAGAGAATAAAAACATAAAAGAAAACGTAAAAAACGATATATTTTTGAAACAACAGGTTGAGAGAATAAAGTCGGATTCAGAAAAATTTGCAAATAAAGACATAGCCGCATTGACATATACATCTTTTAAAAAGTTTTATGTTACAGGCAGTCGAAAAGAATATGAATATGAGTATTTTTTACATAGAAGACGATTGAACGACTTTGCAATACTAAATATTTTATATGATGATGAAAAATACCGCTTATGCTTGCAAGATATTATATGGTCAATTCTTGATGAATTTACTTGGGCTTTGCCGGCACATATTCCGCAAAATACCGATATTGAAAATTGTATAACGCATATTGATTTATTTGCGTCTGAAACGGCATTTGCATTGGCTGAAATTTCGCATATATTAAGCGATAAGCTTGATAAAACCATAGTCGAAAGAATTAAATATGAAGTTTACAGACGTGTCTTAAAACCTTATTTATCAGGCAGAAAAAACAGTTGGGATTGTTTAGAGAATAACTGGTCTGCCGTATGTGCCGGAAGTGTCGGAAGTGCATTTTTATACTTCGGAACTGATGAGGAAATTCAAACAGTCTTACCGCGAATAAAGGAAACTTTGGAATATTATCTAAAAGGTTTTGGTGATGACGGTGCGTGTGTAGAGGGAATAAATTATTGGGCATACGGCTTTGGGTATTTTACATACTTCGCACAGTTATTGTATCAGTACAGTGACGGAAAAGATAATCTTTTCGATAATAAAAAAGTTGAAAATATCGCAGTATTTCCGCAAAAATTATGGTTTAAAAATAATAATACAGTCACATTTTCCGATTGCGGAGATAAGTTTACGCAAAGAAGCGGTTTAATACACTTTTTAAAACAAAAATACAGCCAAATAGCAGTACATGATGATAACTGCTCGCTTGAATTTGACGGTGATGGTTGTTACAGATTTGCTCATCTTATCAGAGATTTTGCATGGCGAAAAAATAACATTAAAGTACAAACAGAATCAGAAAATGGTTTTTATTATTTTAAAAATGCAGGTTGGTATATAAAAAGAACAAGTAATTATGAATTTGCCGCAAAAGCGGGAGATAATAAAGAATCACATAATCATAACGATATAGGCGTATTTTTGTTAAATGTCGGTGGTGATAAAATAGTAACAGACCCCGGCAGAGGCGAATATACGTCGGACTATTTCAGTTCAAAAAGATATAAATATTTTCCGCCGTCGGCATTGGCACACAGTGTGCCTGTAGTAAACGGAATTGTACAGCAAGAAGGTGAAGAATATCGCGGAAATATTGTGAAAGCCACAGAAAATGAACTTATAATAGATTGTAAAGATGCTTACAATGATTGCTCATTAAAAGAATTAACACGAAAATTTGAATTTTATGATGATAAAATTGTTTTAAACGATAAATTCGCATTTGACACAGATAAAAATGATGTTACGGAGCATTTTGTTTTTGATGTTAAACCTACTGAATGTGAAAACGGTTTAAAAATCGGAAATACAGAGATGTGTTACAATGTTTCTGATTTTGAATGTAAAATAAACGAAGTAACATATGCGTCAAATTATAATAAGCAAAAAACAGTCTATACAGTGGATTTGAAACATATTGTTAAAACAAAAACGGTTGAAACAAAGTTTGAATTTAACATAAAAAATACTTGGAAGGAGCGAAAATAAATGAATACAAACCTTAAAAGTATTTATCACAAAGTTGATTTGTGTGTTGTAGGCGGCGGACTTGCCGGTATGTGTGCGGCAGTTGCGGCGGCACGTCACGGAATAAAGGTTGCACTTATGCATGACCGCCCTGTATATGGCGGCAATGCGTCAAGCGAAATCAGAATGTGGGTGTGCGGTGCACACGGTAAAAACAACAGAGAAACAGGCATTATTGAGGAAATTGCACTTGAAACCCTGTACAGAAATCCTTACAGACGTTATCCGATGTGGGACGCTATACTGTTTGAACTTATCAATAATGAAAAAAATATAACGCCGATTTTGAATTGTTCATGCAATGATATAGAAATGGACGGTTCAAAAATAAAAAAAGTTATCGGTTGGCAAACTACAACGCAATGTTATCATATAATTGAAGCAAAATTGTTTGCTGATTGTTCGGGTGACAGCATTCTCGCACCTCTTTCGGGTGCAGAATATCGTTGGGGACGTGAAAGTCGAAATGAGTTCGGCGAAAGCATAGCGCCTGAGCAAGCCGATAAGAAAACAATGGGATTATCGTGTCTTATTCAGGCAAGGGAAACAGATAAAAAGCACAAATTTATTGCTCCGTCTTGGGCAAGAAAGTTTACGAAAGAAGACTTACCGTATCGTTTGCCCGATATGAATGACCCCGAAGAAAATTTTTGGTATATGGAACTCGGCGGTGAAGGTGACACTATTCACGACACAGAAAAACTTCGTGATGAGCTTATAAGCGTCGCATACGGTATATGGGATTTTGTGAAAAACAGCGGTGAATATAATGCTGATAACTGGGAACTTGAATTTGTCGGATTTCTTCCGGGAAAACGTGAAAGTCGCAGATATGTCGGAGATTATATAATGAATCAAAACGATGTCAGAGACGGAGGTCATTTTGATGATATTGCAGCATACGGCGGTTGGACAATGGATGACCACAATCCCGCAGGGATAAACACTAAGGATAAGCCTAATATATTTCATCCCGCACCTTCACCGTTTGGAATACCTTACAGATGTTTATATTCGGTTAATATCGAAAATCTTTATTTTGCAGGCAGAAATATCAGTGTTACGCATACTGCAATGAGCGCATCAAGAGTTATGGCTACTTGTGCATTGCTTGGACAAGCGGTCGGAACTGCGTCGGCAATAGCGATAAAAAACGGTGTAACACCGAGAGAAATTTCTGAAAAATATATTTGCGAGCTGCAACAAATGCTTATGGATGATGATTGTTGGTTGCCTTACTGCAAAACAAAGATTTCAGAACTTACAAAAAGTGCAACAATTACATCAACAGGCGAAGATGCCGAATTGCTTTTAAACGGTATTGAAAGACATTACGGTGATGATAAAAATTGTTGGAGCGGTAAAATCGGTGATACTGTAACATTTTCATTTGACAGTGAAAAGGCAATAAATGAAGTTAGATTTGTATTTAACAGCGACCTTAACAGAGAAACAACAGGTGCGGGAAAATATATTCCCGAGAAAATGAATACCTGTAATGTACATAAAAATGCTCCGGCACTTAACGTACCGAAAACTCTTGTTAAAAATATGAAAATAGAAATTAAAAACGCTGATGATAAGTGGCAAGAAATTGACGGGATAAAGGAAAATCATCAACGTCTTGTAAAAATCAAAATCGGAAAAACCACAAAAGCAATTCGTTTTACTTTAACATCAACCAACGGAAACGAAATCGCAGATATTTATTCAATAGATTTGAGATAATATATGGCACGAAAGGAGCTGACAATAATTGAGATTCAGACAGGTACATCTTGATTTTCATACAAGTGAACATATTGAAGATATAGGCAAAAAGTTTAATAAAAAACAATTTCAGACTGCACTGAAAAAAGGACATATAAATTCGATTACACTATTTTCAAAATGTCACCACGGTTGGGCATATCATCCGTCAAAAGCAAACGAAATACATCCTCATTTGGATTTTGATTTACTTGGAGCACAAATACAGGCGGCACACGAGATAGGCGTTAAAACTCCGATATATTTGTCAGCAGGTCTTGACGAAAAAATGGCACACAGACATCCTGAATGGCTTGTAAGAAATCTTGATGAGTCTACTACTTGGGCAAAAGATTTTACAGAACCGGGATACCATAAAATGTGTATGTCATCTCCGTATTTGGATTACCTTGTAAAGCAAATTGAAGAAGTTTGCAATAACTATGACGCAGACGGAATATTCCTTGATATAGCTGGTGTTCAGCCGTGTTATTGTCAAAACTGTATTGCAAAGCGAGAAGAATTGGGACTAAATCCGTATGATGAAAATGATGTGCTAAAACACGCAGAAATGGTATATAAACGCTATGCAGAAAAAACGCGTGCGGCAGTTGATAAGTATAAACCGAATTTATCGCTTTTTCATAATGGCGGACATATAAGACAAGGCAGACGTGACCTTGTGAATTACAACACGCATTTGGAACTTGAAAGCTTGCCGACAGGTGGTTGGGGATATGACCATTTTCCTTTTTCGGCAAGATATTGTCAAGGACTCGGAGTCGATTATCTTGGTATGACAGGGAAATTCCACGGCTCATGGGGCGAATTTGGCGGCTTTAAACATCCTAATGCACTTAGGTTTGAAGTGGCACTTGCCGCCGCAAACGGTGCAAAATGTTCTGTAGGAGATCAACTTTCACCGAGCGGTGAAATGGATATGGTAACATACGACTTGATAGGCTCTGCATATTCAGAATTGGAAGAAAAAGAAGAATGGCTTGATAATGTTGAATCGGTAGCAGATATTGCAATAATCAGTCCTGAGGCATATGTCGGTGATTTGAGTACAGGGCAAATGACAAAGGTTGATGATTCGGGAAGCGGTGTATGCCGTATTATGCTTGAGGGCAAATATTTGTTTGACGTTATTGACTTTGAGTCGGATTTAAGTAAATACAAAGTTATAATTTTGCCTGATGTTATCCGCGCTGATATTGATTTTGCAAAACGTTTAAGAGAATTTTGTGATTGCGGAGGAAAAGTTCTTGCAACAGGTAAATCTGCACTGTATGAAAACAGCAATGAATTTTGCCTTAATCTCGGTGCTGAACGGATAAAAGAAAATCCGTATAAACCGGATTATTTCAGACCTTTAGAAAAAATAAAAGGTATGGGTGATACCGGATATATAATGTACGGCAACGGCGAGAAAATTCGTTGTATCGGTAACGAACTCGGAATAAGAGAAAATCCTTATTTTAACCGTACAAGAGCACATTTCTGCTCACATCAGCATACTCCAAACAGCTGTGAATACGGCGGTGCGGGAATGACAGAGGGCAAAGACGGAATATATATTGCGTGGAATATATTTGCCGATTATGCTCAAAGCGGCGAATTGCATTTGAAACAAATGGCAATATTCGCTCTTGACAGATTGCTTGACAGCGCAAAGACTTTAAAAACAAATCTTCCTGCACAAGGAATAGTAACTTTGATGAAACAGAATGACAGGTTAATATGTCATTTGCTATATGCAAGTCCCGTAAAACGAGGAAACGGTATAGAAGTAATCGAGGATATATTGCCGATATACAACGTTGAATTAGCTATCAAAACTGATAAGAAAATAAACAAAGTATATCTTGCACCTCAAAAGGAAGATATAGATTTTACTTATGATGATGGCTATATATCAGTAAAATTAGATAAGATAGAGTGTCATCAGATGGTTGTGTTTGAATGAGGGGAAACAAAATGAAAGTGTTAGCTATAGGAAACAGTTTTTCAAACGACGCAATGCGTTATTTACACGGAATAGCAAAAGCGGACGGTGTGGATATGAAAACGGTTAATTTGTTCATAGGCGGTTGTCCGCTTTCAAGACATTATGCAAATATACATAATGACGCGGCGGATTATGATTTTGAATTTAACGGTGTGAGAACAGGCATAAAAGTGTCAATAAAACAAGCTCTTCAAAGCGATATTTGGGATGTTGTAACATTGCAACAAGCCAGTTCGCTTAGCGTTGATTATAACACATATCAGCCGTATCTGAATACGATTGCCGATTATGTACATATTCACGCACCGAAAGCAAAAATTATGATACATCAAACTTGGGCATATGAGCAAAACAGCAAAAGACTTAATGAAGAAATGAAATACAAAGATCAAATTGAAATGTTTGCTGATTTAAAATCAGCATATGAACAAGCCGCAAAGGATATCGGAAATGTAGAAATTATCCCAAGCGGTGAAACTTTTCAGAACCTTATAAAATCGGGTATAGAGAAAATCCATCGTGATACATTTCATTCTTCTTTTGGCGTAGGAAGACTGGCTTTGGGATATATATGGTACGAGATGTTGACAGGCAAAAGCTGTATTGGAAATACTTTTAATGAATTTGATGAAAGTGTCAGTTGCAGTGAAATGACTATTGCACAACATTGTGCAAATGAGACTGCAAAAATGTATAGAAAGGTAGACAAAAATGTATAAATTTAATGACAGGGAAATAACATTTGACAAATATAATACACCTACACCATGGATGAATTACCTTTCAAACGGTACGTTTCATACAATGATTTCACAAGCCGGCGGAGGTGTTGCTTTTTATAAATCTCCTCAAATATGGAGAATTAATCATTATCGTTTCTTCCATTTACCAACCGACAGAAGCGGATTTTATACATATATCAAGGATAATGACGATATTTGGTGTCCGACAAACGAACCGTGCAAGTCAAAGCCTGATAAGTGGAGTTCCACACACGGTATGGGATATACAAGATTTGAGGCTGAAAAGAATGGACTTGAAATAACAAGTACATATTTTGTCGGTGAATATGAAAATGCACTTATATGGAATTTAAAGATAAAATCAAATTCTGACCGCAAAATTACTGTTTTTCCGTATGTTGAACTGGGTATGATGGAATTTATGCGTGAATTACAATGGCAGTGCTATAACAAACATCAATTAACTGCTTACAATATGGGTGATATTTTAGTTTATAAATACGGTGTTGAGGACCAACCGAAACCTGACCAAACACCTTTGGTATATTTTGCAACAGATGTACCGACAACTGCATTTGACTGTGACAGAGATGAATTTGTAGGCTCGTACAGAAGTGAAGAAAATCCGCAGAATGTTGAAAAAGGAAAATGCACAAATTCTACTCTTTACGGCGGTGATCCGTGTTTTGCATTGCAAATAGATTTAGATTTGAAAGCAGGAGAAGAAAAAGAAGTAAATATTTTTCTCGGAACAGCTATGACAGAGGACGCAGTAAAAGCAAGTGTACATCATTGCAGAGAAAAGAATTTCGTTGATAATTCTTATAAAAAGTTGTGTGAATCGTGGGATAACTATTTGAGTAAATTCCAGTGTGAACTACCGGATAAAGATACTCAACTTATGATTAATGTATGGAATCCTTATCAAGCCGAACGAAATTTTCAATTTTCAAGAAATATAAGCTATTACGCAACAGGCACATTTCGAGGCGTCGGAGTAAGAGATACCGCACAAGATATTTTGGCAATGATTCCGTTTAACTTACGCAGAGCAAAGAATAAACTTAATTTACTGTTTACACAACAATATCGGGATGGACATTGCAATCATTATTGTTTCCCGTTAGAGGGCTGGGAACCAGTTAAAAGAATACACAGCGATAATCATTTATGGCTTGTAATGACGTGCTATCATATCATTATGGAAGAGGGAACACTAGATTATCTTGATGAAGTAATAGATTTTTATGACGGCGGCAGTGCTACCGTATGGGAACATATTAAAAAATCTATTGAATTTTGTATGAATAATCTCGGTGAAAACGGTTTCCCGCTTATGCTTGCATCTGATTGGAACGATATGCTTTATAAAGTATGCCGTGAGGGAAAAGGCGAAAGTATATGGACAGGTATGCAGTTCGGTACTGTTCTTAGAATGATTGCGGAATTAGCTGAACTTAAAGGTGAAGATAAGCAGAAGTATCTTGATATATATGAATCACAAAAGAAACTTGTAAATGAGAAAGCATGGGACGGAAAATGGTATATTCGTTGTATCACAGATGACGGAAGGTATATCGGAAGTGAAAAAGAGCCACAGGCAAAAATATGGCTTAATTCACAAAGCTGGTCTGTTATAAGCGGCATGGGTGAAAACGGACAAACCGCAATGGACAGTGTAAATGAATATCTTGATACGGATTTAGGTATTAAAAAAATTCATCCGTCAATGAAGGACTATCCGTCAAAAGAAGACCCATTAACTTATTACAATAAAGGTTGCGGCGAAAACGGAAGTGTATTCTGTCACGCAAATACATGGGCAATCATAGCGGAATGTATGTTAAAAAGACCTGAAAGAGCTTATAAATATTATCATCAGTTATTGCCTATGGTGGCGCAGAAAAAAGCCGGAGAGTGGCGATATAAGGCAGAGCCTTACGTTTATGCGTCAAATATTTTCGGACCTGAAAGTGATAAATTCGGTTTGGCGAATGTATCATGGCTTACGGGAACTGCGGCATGGATGTATATTGCGGTTACACAATATATGCTTGGAATAAGGGCAAAGTGGGACGGACTTGAAATTGACCCATGTTTGCCGAAAGAACTTCTTCCGGCGAAAGTCACAAGAGTTTTCAGAGGAAAAAAATATAATATTACAATAACAAAGAACGAAAAAATCTTTATCAAAGACGATGATAAAAACGTGAACGTAGTTATTTGACACACAAAACAGGAGGACGCTATGAATTTTGAATATATGAAAAACTTTATGGATAGTCTGACAGAATGGATTATTCCGGGTAACAGTGTCGTTATTTATAAAGACGGGAAGAAAGTATTTGAATACAGTTCGGGATATTCTGACCTTGAGAAAAAAATAAAAAAGACGGGTGAGGAGCAGTTATATATTTATTCGTGTTCAAAGGTGGCAACGGTAACGGCGGCACTTCAGCTGTATGAACAGGGAAAATTTTTGTTGTCTGATCCGTTATATGAATATCTTCCTGAATTTAAAAAAATGTATGTAAAAGACGGTGACAGAATAAAAGCGGCAGAAAATCCGATAACAATTCGAGATTTGTTTACTATGACGGCCGGTTTGTCATATGCTACAAACACACCTGCATTTGAAAAAGCAAGAAAGCTAACCGACGGTAAAATGGATACAAGAACAGTCATTAAATGTCTTGCGGAAGAACCGCTTTTATTTGAACCGGGTGCAAGATGGAATTACAGCCTTTGTCACGATGTTTTAGCGGTATTGGCAGAAGTAGTTTCGGGAATGAGATTTTCGGAATATATGAAAAAAAATATATTTGAGCCGTTGGATATGAATAATTCATATTACCATACACCGAACGATGTTATAATATCTCCGCAATATATATACGAAATACAAGATACGAAGAACATTGTAGAACTTCAGCAAAAAGAACATACAACCGGAGTTGTCAAAAGAGCATACGGCAATGAACTTGTATTCGGTGAGAATTATGACAGCGGAGGTGCAGGAATAATAACGACTGTCGATGATTATGCTAAGTTTGCGGCGGCTTTGGCAAATAGCGGAACAGGACTTAATAATAATCGTATACTTAGCAGTGCCACAGTAAAACTGATGAAAACAAATCAATTAAATGAGGCACAGCGTAAAACTATGAATTGGCGACGTCTTAGAGGTTACGGTTACGGATTAGGTGTAAGAACGCTTATAGATAAAGCCGAAAGCGGTTCAAACAGTTCAATCGGTGAAATTGGTTGGGGAGGTGCGGCAGGTGCAACAATAATTGCCGATACAGAAGAAAAAGTTGCACTTTTCTATGCACACCATATGTTAAACCCACAAGAAGAATATTATCAGCCAAGGCTGAGAAATGTATTATATTCATGCTTATAATTAATTAAAAACAGAAAGGAAGTAATAAAAATGAAACCAAGAATAGGAATAAGACCGACAATAGACGGTCGTTGGGGCGGCGTCAGAGAAAGCCTTGAAGAAAAAACAATGGCTATGGCAAATGCAGCTAAGGAACTTATCGAAAGTAATGTGCATTATCAAGACGGAACACCTGTTGAATGTGTAATTTCACCTTGTACAATAGGTTCAGGCGCTGAGGCGGCTAAATGCAACGATTATTTTTCAACACAAAATGTATGTGCAACATTGGCTGTAACACCATGCTGGTGCTATGGTTCAGAAACAATGGACCTAAACTCGGATACAGTAAAAGCTGTATGGGGCTTTAACGGAACGGAACGTCCCGGTGCGGTTTATCTTGCCGCAGTAATGGCTGCATTTGCACAACGCGGACTTCCTGCATTTTCAATGTACGGACACGATGTGCAGGACATTGATGATAACACAGTTCCTGAAGATGTTGCCGAAAAAATGATTCGTTGGGCGAAAGGTGCTGTTGCGGTCGGTCAAATGAAGAACAAAGCATATGTGAACCTTGGCAGTGTCGCAATGGGTATTGCAGGTTCATATTGCGATATGTCATTTATGCAAAAGTATCTTGGTATACGAGCTGAATTTGTTGATTTAACAGAAATATTGAGAAGAATTACTCTTGGTATATATGATAAAGATGAGTATGAAAAAGCATATAAATGGATAAAAGAAAACTGCAAAGAAGGCTTTGATAAAAATGCAGGTAAAAACTTGCCTGACATTATTACAAAATCGAAAGTTGTTCCGGCAGATAAGGATTGGGAATTCATCACTAAGTTTACGTTAATCGTAAATGATATTCTTTACGGAAATCCAAAACTTGCCGAACTTGGTTGGCATGAAGAAGCACTTGGAAAGAATGCAATAGTAGGCGGTTTCCAAGGTCAAAGACACTGGACAGATTGGCTGCCTAACGCTGATTTTACAGAGGCAATTATGGCATCGTCATTCAACTGGAACGGTAAAAAAATGCCTACTCCGTTTGCAACCGAAAATGATACATTAAACGGTATTTCGATGCTTTTGGCAACACTTGTTACAGGTAAAGCACCTGCATTCCACGATGTTCGTACATATTGGTCACCCGACGCTGTAAAACGTGTAACAGGTAAAGAACTTACAGGTAAAGCCGCTAACGGCATTATTCACCTCATTAATTCCGGTGCAACGGCACTTGATTGTACAGGTGCGGCAAAAGACGAGAACGGCAACGGTACACAAAAAGAATGGTGGAATATGACTGATGAAGATATTCAAAATTGTATTGATGCAACAGATTGGTGCAGAGCAGATTATGAATATTTCAGAGGCGGCGGTTTTTCAAGCCACTTCAGAACAAAAGCAGAAATGCCTGTAACAATGCTTAGAGTAAATATCGTTGAAGGTATTGGACCGGTTATTCAGATAGCAGAAGGATATACTTGCAATCTTGATGATGATATTCATAATAAACTTGATAAACGTACAGACCCTACATGGCCGACAACATGGTTTGCTCCGATTCTTACAGGTAAGGGCGCATTTACTGATGTATACAGTGTAATGGCTAATTGGGGTGCTAATCACGGCGTGACAATCGGCGGACACGTTGGCGCTGATTTGATAACCCTTTGCTCAATGTTGAGAATCCCTGTAACAATGCACAATGTAGCTGATGAAAAGGTATATCGTCCACACGTATGGTCGTCTTTTGGTACAGAAGATTCTCAAGCAGCAGATTATGCGGCTTGCAAAAACTACGGACCTATGTATAAATAATTTTTATAATGTGATATGCGGCATTATGCCGCGTATCACATATATTGAAGAAAAGGATGAAATGATTATGCATTGTGATAAGCCTATTATAATATTGCCTGAAAAAATTTCTGTTTTAAGAGATGTCAAAAATCAAAGTATACATACAGACTTTGAACAGTATTCGATATATTATAAAAATATTATTTATCCATACTCTGAAGAATATGATGTTCAGATTGAGTGTGAATTTGGCAAAAATCTTGGTAATTGTTGGCGGTTGGAAGAGTTTAATGACATAGCCGATACTTTTTTGCTTACGTTGAAAATTTATGGATATTACGGCAAATTGCTCACTGAAAAGAGTTGCCGCGTTCAAATATTTGAGAAAAAAGAATATCCGACCGTTAATTTGCTTTGTATCGGTGACAGTATGACTATGGCTGAAACTTATATTGCTCATACTGTGAATAAACTAAAAAATATTAATACGATAGGTTTAAGAAATATCAGTCATAATGTAAATCACGAAGGAAGAGGCGGTTGGACTTGCAGTGCGTATTTTGAAAAATATACAGATGACGGTTGGGGAATTTCTCCGTTCTTATTTCCTGAAGGATTTGACGGTAAAGAATATTACGGGGATAAAAAATTTTATGAATATATGCTCAATACAAATACAGATTACAGTCATATAGGAACATCTGTAACGCCAATACAAGACGGAATGGTTATTTGCGATAATGATAAACTGTATCGTTATAGTAAAGGAATATATGATGTTGTTTGTGAAAATCCGGTGTTCAAATTTGATTTTTCAAAATATATTGAGCGTTATTCAATGCCGACTCCTGATATTGTTTCAATTTTATTCGGTGCAAATGAATTTCAAATATGCAGTTATTCTGAATTTGACAATGAATTAAATAAATTTATATGCAACCTTAATAATATGATAGAGGCGATACATAAATATAATCATAACATAAAAATTGTCATAAATCTCCCTATATGTGGTGGCGATCAATATTCATGGGGTACACAACTTGGTTGTAAAAGCAGTGCGAAACAATATGAATATTGTATAAAAATGGCTTGCAGTGCAATTACAGACTTGTTTGACAGACGCAGAAACGAGAATATTTTTGTATGTCCTATGCTTGCTGTATGTGATACAGTGAATGGATTTCAGAGTGATTACATAAAAAGTAATATATATTCAGAACATTTTGAACGACATATAACTAATTGGGTGCATCCATCTGAAATAGGATATAAGCAGATGGGAGATGCTTTAGCCGGTGTTATTGCCGATATATGTGATAATTGATGGAGCTGATTGTTGATTTCAGAATATACGGTCTACTTGTTACCCCTAATAAGATTTCTTCTCTCCCTCTTATTTTCTTGCCGTGTATTCTGTAATGAACATTCAGAATAATATAGAGTAGTATTTTTGTTAAATTTATATTTTTCACATATTTGTCTAACCGGACAGCCGTTATGCTTTAATTCAATAATTTCTTTGTTACATTCTTGTATATGACGATAGCTTCTTGACATAAAATTGCCTCCTATGGTTTCATTTTACCATAGGAGGCTCTTTTTTATTATCAGTTTTTTGGAATTATGTTCACTTGGGCTTGACACCTTTTTAACTATTTTAGATTAACTGTTACGGCACTGTCAAAATCAAGAGTGTAGTAATCTGTTTTAACAACACCGAGTTTTGTAAATTGCTGTTTTAGAGCGTCTGCTTTTGAACTTTCGGGTATCGGTAATAGTTTACCGTTATCGTCATATGCTTCAAATACATACCTTGCAGTATAGCTGTTAGTTTCGTAATTTACATCGGTGTATAATGTTGAGCTGAATTTATCACCCGGTTCTGCATTTTCGCCGTTGTCATTTTGAAGAACAAACGCAGGATCATATGGAACAAAACCGTCTTTGTAATAATCAATGTCAATTTCACCGTCTGTAATTCTGATACCGGTTACAATCACTTTGCCATAGTCGTTAATTTTGTATTCAATAGGATATGTTCCGACACTGTTAAATATTGTATCGAAATCTTCTGTATTGTATGAGTATTTAACAGGTACGAATTTTAACTGTTTTGTATCCTTGTTTGCTTTAAGAAATTCAAGTGAATTTCGTGAACTTCCGTCACCATTTACACTTAAATCAGAGTTTAAAATATCAAGGCAAGTATCGTTTTCGTCATACAAAGCAAAACTGTCAATATTTGCGATGACATTATCAGGATCACCTGTTGATGGGGTTGAAATCACAAGCTGATTGCCGAATGGTGAAAATACGGCTTTTTCAACAGTAGCGTCAGAATTAGGCAATTTTAAATTTATGTCTTTTGTTATACTACTAACCTTGACTTTTGATTTGTCAATATCGGTTGAAATGTACCACACTGAGTTTTTATCGTCATCGGTTATACCGTCATATTGACCGTTCAACAATTTGGTAAATGCGACAGGAAAATTTTCTTCGGAAGTATCTGCTTTTGATATAAATGCAAACAATTCAAGATTGAATTTATTCGGAATATTATATCCTGACACATTGTATTTTTCCGCACATTTATATGTATGTTGGTCAACAAAATATCCGCTTTCGTGATTGTTGTTGCTTACGTCTGATAGCTTGCCGTTTATAACACATCGAATGTCTGCCGAAACATTTAAACTGTTGCTCCAAATAGGTGCGTTATTGTCAGAGCTATTGTAAAAAGGCTCATTTTCAGAAGTAACTGTATAAAATACATGAACAAAGTTATCATCAGCGGCTACGTTGTCGAGAGTAAGTGTGTAACCGTCCTTTGATATGCTTTTTCCGATTGAGTCGTTAAAATTTGCAAGCTGTTCAAGGCTTGTCATTTCGACAGCATTGTCATTTTGGAAATATGATATAATTTCGCCTATTTTACCGCTGATTGAATCAGCCGCAAATGCGGTTGTAACCGCAAGTGCGCATATAACGGCGGCGATTGATGTTATTTTTAAATATTTTCTTTTCATATAAATCTTCCTTTCTTCAGGAGAAACATTGATTTTGTTGTTTACGTTTTTCAGAATAATATCCGTACTCGGCATATTATGAGTATCTGAAATATCTAATTCTTTTTGTAATTTAGCTAAATGTTTATTCATCATTAGCCCTCCTTTTTATAATAGTGTTTTTTAATTTTTGTTTACCGCGATACAGTTTTGTTTTGACTGTCGACAGGGAAATATTCATTGCTTTTGAAATTGTTTTGATTTTTTCATTGTAGTAATAATACCTGAAAAATATTTCACTGTCAGGCTCGCCGAGTGATGTAATCAGTTCGGTTAAAAATTGACTGTTTTCTGCTTTTATTATATTGTCTTGAGGTGTTAAATCGCTTGATATAATTTGCTCATTCAGAACTTCATTTGAATGATATTTGCGAAGTTTATTCTTTGATGTGTTTCGGGCAATAGTTGCTAAATATGAACGCATATTGCCTTTGGTTTCATCAATATTTAAAGAGTTTTGCCATAAAAGAAAAAATGTATCGGAAACGATTTCTTCCATATCTTCTTTTGATAATTTACAGCCGACTGTATTATAAACAATCACGCTTACATACGGCGTGTATATTTTTATAATGTCGTCTAAACTGTTACGATTTCGCTTTTTTAGATTATGTAAAAGTTTTTGTTCATCAATCAAATTATAAGCCTCCTCTCGTTGTAAAAAATAGCACTATTTTTTGATGTGTACGCTATTATATACACAAAAAATATATAAAAAGTTTCAATATTATAAAAATTTATTTTACTGTATCATATTATGCAGGTGAAAAACAAGCAAAACATATGGCAAAATGCAAAGTAACGTGATATAATTAAATAAAAAAATAGGAGAATTAATATGGACAAACAAGAAATTTTCCCTGACGGAACTGTTATAGATAAGTGGTTTTACGATATAAATATACCCGAATTAAGTGATTTGGGTAAGCAATATGTATTAACCGATAACAATGTCCTTGATGACGACAAGATACATACGAAAGAAATACAGAATTTGATTGACAGAGCATATGAAAACGGCGGCGGAGTGATTGTAGTTCCGAAAGGAACATATCTTACGGGTGCGTTGTTTTTCAAACAAGGGGTAAATCTTTATATTGAGGACGGCGGAGTGTTAAAGGGCAGTGATGATATTTACGATTATCCGATAATGCAAACTCGTATGGAGGGTGAAACGTGTCCGTATTTTTCTGCATTGATTAATGCAGATAATGTTGACGGTTTTAAAATGTGCGGAAAAGGTACAATAGACGGAAACGGTTTGAAATCGTGGAGAGCGTTTTGGCTGAGATGTGAATGGAATCCCAACTGTACCAACAAGGACGAGCAGCGTCCAAGACTTGTTTACATATCAAACAGCAGTAATGTCACAATAGCTGATTTGCACTTGCAAAATTCGCACTATTGGACTACTCATATATACAAATGTCATCACGTCAAGTATATAAACTGCAATATATTTTCACCGGCAAAGCCGATTAAAGCACCAAGTACAGACGCTGTTGATATAGACGTGTGTACAGATGTTTTGGTTAAAAATTGTTATCTTGAAGTTAATGATGATTCGGTGGTACTGAAAGGCGGAAAAGGTCCTTGGGCGGATAAATTACCCGAAAACGGCTCTAACGAACGTATTTTAATTGAAGATTGTACATACGGTTTCTGTCACGGTTGCCTAACTTGCGGTTCGGAATCTGTACATAATAAAAATATAATTTTAAGAAGAATAAATATTAAAGAGGGTAAAAATTTGTTGTGGCTTAAAATGCGTCCCGATACACCTCAGCATTATGAATATATCAGTGTTGAAGATATAAACGGTAAAATTGACAGCTTTATCAACATAAACCCTTGGACGCAGTTTTACGATTTGAAAGACAGGAAAGATATACCGCTTTCTTATGCGGATAATGTTGTAATGAAAAATTGCGAATGTGAGTGTAATACGTTTTTCGATGTCAAGACAGATGAAAGTCAATATATATTGTCAGATTTTACTTTTGAAAATTTACAGATTAAAGCAAAAGTAAACGGCTTTGATGAAAATGCAATACGAAATGTCAAAATTGAAAATGTAAAGGTTACTTTATGAAAAATTTGTTCGGTTGATTAAAACAGAAAATTTGGAGGTACTAAACAGATATGGAATATGATGATAGAGTGATGTGCCCGCTAATTGATGAAAAGATAGACCCGATGGAGTGCGTTGATGTTGTAGATTGTGTTCTAAATCCTTTGTTTTTAAATAGTTTACCTAAAAAGTATAAAGCAAAAGAAAATTTTAAAGAGATATGCAAACAATGCAAATTGAACCGACCCCCAAAAGTTAGACCAAAAATCTAACTATTGGGAGGTCGGTTTTTTCATGGCAAAATATAGTTTTG
>NZ_JAJEQM010000026.1 GCF_020687385.1 Hominilimicola fabiformis | reverse complement strand
AAAAAAATTCCTCCTATGATTTATTTATATTCTATCATAGAAGGATTATTTTTTACAGACTTTTTCTCACACTCTCATAGAATCAGCTATTGACAATTGCTGATTTTTCTGATAACGTAAAAGCGGACGGAATTTAATTCCGTCCACTTAAATAAATTTTTCTGCACTATTTTGTATTTACACAAAACTTGAAGAATACTCCTTTTACCAGTGCCAACCAGTCTCCAGAGCAAACAGCCTATATGATTTCATTTCATCCCAGTTATCAACATAGTTTTTGGTTCGATATATTACCGAATCTGACATATCTGCGTTCATTCTTATTCTTTTTTATTATTTTTGCTACTCGATAAGTGTCATTCTTCGCACAAATTTACTATATGAAACATATGACTAATCTAGTAGCCTACTTAAATTTGTCTAACTCTTTTTTACTAACTCGTACACTTATTGATACTAATTTTTTCACTCAATCACACCTCCCAATACTGTATAAAATAAAACATCCGTGCACAAATGTCAATACATGTTGCACGAATATTTGTTCTGTATTCATTTTTTCTTTTGTTATATAATCCTATGACATGCTATAAAATTATCATTAAAATTTAGATAATCTTTGTTCGATATATAGCATCCAAAATATTACTCAGCTCATCCTAATCTTTTCTTCCGATGTGATCTTATTTGCTCGTGTCACAATGTACTTATTTCCTTCAAATTACATCTTTGCACTGGCAAATTATATTTCTTATACTTATATCCAATGTACCCAGCGAAACTATTTTCGTGTGTAGAAATTAAGAATTGAACATTGGGGAACTCTGTTCTTATTAATTCCACAAACGAAACTATATTCAAATCATCCATGCACTGAACCGGATCATCAATTAGCATTATATTCAATCCAGCATCTATAAATATCTTATGTAATGCTAACGAAAATGCAAGCAAAATACCAGATAATTGTCCTGAACTCATAGTGTATAAAATATCATGTTCCTCATTAGGTGTTGTAAATCTGATAGAATTTAATTCTTCTTTACCATTCTTATCTCGAATTAATATGCCCTGTCCGCCTTGATACGATTGTAAAATTCTTGCACTATAAATATAAAAAGGTATTTCAACCTGTGAAATGATATTGCCTTGATATTTATCAATACTGGCTTTCCAATCTTTCATGTATTGATTAAGTTTTTTACTAATTTCACCTTCAATACATTCTTTTTTCCTCTTTAAGTTCTCTATCTTTTTGCTTTTATCTCTTTCTTGTATAATAAATTTATATTTTAAAAACTCAGCTTTCTGTACTATATCCCCTTCCTTCAACTCTGCCACCTCTTCTATTGACAAAAAATATTCCTTTAAAAGACTATCAAATTGGTACTCATTCTTTTTTTGATAATATTCTTCTGGTAATACACATATTTCATTTTTTATAACATTCTGAATCTGCTGAATATTCTTTTCCATATTATTTACAGAAAACTCATCCGTTAAAGAAATCTCAAACATATTATCTTTTAGAAATTTTTCTATGTATTTGTATTTCTGTACAATATCACTTTCATCGAATTCCATAAAAGCACTAAGCAACACATTACTCTCTAAATCAGAAATTAAAACTTCAGCGTCACCCCACACATTTTGCAGAAAAGTTTCACTAATAGTATCTACTATCTCCTTCATTTGCTTTCCTGTCGTTCCAAGAAGAGAATTTACATCATTAGTTGTTTTTTCAATATTATTTAATAACTGCTCTTTTTCCTGCCAAACATAACCACAATATGGGCATTTTCCATCCTCAAATATATTCTCCTCTTCTGAAGTTTTCATCAACTGCTCACGAATTCTAATCATCTCATTTATAGATTGTTGTGTCTGTTGAACATTCTTTTCAATTTTTCGATACTCTAAAACTTTTTGAACCAATTTATCACAAACATCTGCTTTATCAACATATTTTCCTATTTGCTGATATTCAATATTTATGTAATCTAAGTCCTTTATTTTTTTACTTTCCTTCTTTAGAAACAGAAGTTTCTTCTTGCTTTCAATATACTTTTCAATATCATCTTGTATATATCGCATAATAATATACGCTTTTAATTGAGTTTCTAACATGGCATTATTTAATAAATCATTATACTTACTATTTTTTAAATCATTTCGTAACTGTTCTTGATTTAATACAATTTCTTTAACACCATCTAAAATATGTAGAGTATGCTCCAAGGATTTGGGGGAAGAAATAATCGGCTCCTCAACATCCCATACAACATCCTTCTTAAGCAATTTTCTATATTTCACTTGTGCTCCTGATTCATTTTCAAAATCAGCATATAGACTCTCCTGCAATTCTGCTATCTGTTTTTCTAAATATTTAACTAAATCACTTATTTTCTTTTTAGCCGATTGTATACTCTTAAGTTTCTGATTTTCATCATCAATCTGGAACAATGAATTAATACTTCCCATTCTACCTGTTTCATTATTCTTGAAATAAGCAAGCCTATCCTCTTGCTGAATATAATATAACAACGTATACAAAGTCTGTGAAGTTTTTCCGAAAAGTTCTGTTTGCATCTTTTTCAATTCTTCTAATGGCACTAAATATTCATCTGAATATTCTATATCATCAAAATTATAAACAAGATAAGTTTTTGTTATTTCTTTCAATTTTTTTGGGTTATTATCAATAGAACTATTACACTCCTTATGTCCCTCTATTTTCTTTACTAAAACAAATATTTTATCATTTTTGCAAAACTCCGCTTTAATAATTACATCTTTTTTATAATCTTTTGCAAAAAACACCTTCTGATATTTATATTTTCCATCTAAGACCTCACAGGTTGTTACTCGTTTTATATCACCCGTAATCAAAAATTCTACGGCATCAAATAAGCTTGTTTTTCCATATCCATTTGGTCCATCAAATATATTCAATCCATTTTTTAAATCCAGCGTAAAATTTTCAAACAACTTGTAATTATCTAAGAAAATTTTGTTTATAACTATTGTGCTATTCATTATTTTCCTCCAAACCGACGAAACCCCAATCTTCTAATACCTTGTTCACTAACTGCTCCATGTTCTCTTGCGGACTATTCAAAGTTTCAATAATGTTATCCAACCGATCTAATTCATCATCATTACATTTTTTAATATCTAGCATATACTCTGATACACTCTTTATCTCCCCATTAGTTTCAAAATTTATTGGAATAATAGGGATTTTAATAAATAATTCCGAAACCAATTTATATATTTTTTCATTATCACCATTCTTTTTAAACTTACTAAAATTTTCGGTATCAAAAATATATGTTTGAATTAATTCGTTGATTGTCCAGTTATGTTGCTTACGTAATTTTTTAAACTCATCTGACTGTGCCTCACTGTATGCAAATACATATTTCTTAAAATAGAAAGGATCATCCTCTATCTTTACCTTTAATTCGTCCAATTTATTTGATTTAATATCTCTTTTAACACAGTAGATTAGCGATGTATTTTTATCCATATCCGGAACATATATATCATTTTCTCTAAAATAATTAGCAATTTCAATTACCAAATCTTTATAGTTGTCCTGTGCAACCAATTGTGATTCTAAAATTTGTAACACAATAAATATCTGACTTTCAACTTCTCTATGTTTAAATATATTCAGATTATACACTTTTTCCTCAAACGTAATTTCTGTTTGAACTACATTTTCATATGCACAATCAAACATTATTTCTTTAATAACATTAATCATTTTCTATTCCTCCATCAATGTCTACAATTGCATCTTCTAAAGGTTCCATCTTAATATTTTTACAATGATATATGTGTTCCTCTTCAATTTCGAATTCCTTTAAAAAATCACCTGCTCCATCATAAATTGAATCTGTTTCCAAATCTCTACTTATCAGACAATTAACATCCATTAATATCTCATATAAATTTGGATTAGCCACAATTTCTCCACATGCACGCATTAATGCTTTTTTACTTCCATCACGATTTCCTACTGTTGTCAACAAATTTAATGTCTTGTTTTTCCCCACATACGAAATATAATCTCTATCTTTTTCAAATGTAGAATTTATATCACGCAATCCCTTAAAAAACGGATTTTTGTATCTATCAATAATACAGTATTCAGCCCAATTCATTTCGTCTATTTTCTTTAAAACATTCGGATTGATTGTATGTATTAAATCTCTGATTTTATCCTCACTCATTCTTGAAATATGTTCATAAAATGCACTCACTTCACACTGCTTACAAAACATTACTCTTTCTTCTTCAGAGTCCCATTCATCTAAACAGTACTCATGATATTCCCCACACATCATTAGCAGTTTATTTTTAATATTGTATAAATAGTATTCTTCACATCTTTTTATCGAATCATCACTATCAAGCACCTTTCTAATCCGATTAAATCCTATTCTCCGCTCTGCGGTTTTATTATACTGAATATGTCTTTGCGTAATATGCTTGTCTATTAATCCTTGTAAACATAAAAAGATCATTTCACAAAAATTTTGATCAGTACATTTCCATCCTTCAGCCCCAGTATTTCTCCAGTAGCTATTGATTTCTACCTTAATTAAATCATTAATTTCAGCCAATTCACAGTATACATTGCCATTAGAATAGGAATACACTTCTAATTTTTTTATATCTTCATCTTGTATATTTTGGCTCGTCAACATTTGTGCTTGCAAATCCGACAATATCCTGTCCAAAATATTATCAACATTATGAACATTAATTTTTCTATACTCAAAATATTTTTCGTTGTACTCTTTAATTAATTTATTGACTTCTGATTTTCTGCCTGATTTATATATTTTTTCTACTTCATCTTTTTTTTTCGGATTACTTTTATAAGAAATAATTATATTTTGCAATGCCTTTATATGACTACACTTCAATATCAATTCCTTAACTTTATCATTCCATTCATTTTCATCATAGTTTATTGACTTACACACATGCAAATACGCATACTCAATAGTTTTGTGATTAACAATCTTGTAATATAGTTTTACCAAGGCATCTTCGTAATCAGTAATGTTGTGCTTATCTTTGGCTTTCACCTGATGAATAGTCTTGTATTGAACACCGTCATTATCTTTATACAATATCGAAAAATCTTCCAGCCATTCTAATTCTATACTATATTTCTCTATTTCATCAACTTTCCCGATAGAAATCAATTCATTTATTTTCTTTAATACCACAAATAAGGCTATTTTACCTTGATAATTATAGCCACTCCAACTATTTGTTGCATCCCAATTCTCATTTTCCAATTTAGTATTAATACACATTCTACCCCTTCTTTCATTGCAAAATAACCTATATTCAATTATACTAAATCCATATATATATAAATAAATTCTGTTTTTTCAATTAACCCCAATGTTTATTTTGCACAAACAAAGAAGCTTTCTTTTTCCCATATACTTTCTTCTTTAATTTTGTCCTATTGCAACCATTGTATCGTCTGTGCTAGTTCACTTTAATATTCATCAACCCTTTTGTATGAAACATTCATGTTATTATTAGGATAAAGATTAACTATAGAAATTAACTCTTTATATACGTTGTTTAAATTTTTTCTTTTTGCTGAATTTATAAATTAGTTTTGAATCTTTTAACAAGTGCATTTGTAATAAGAGTAATTATACTTACTAATAAAGTTCCTCCTGCACTAGCTAAAGCTGTTATTATCGTATCTGACATAAAAACACTTCCTACTCATATTTCTTCTATAATATATCTGACATATAATTTTTATATCTCTTATTTAATTTATTATAGTCCTAATTTTTAGTAAATGCAAGATGTTTTTACATTTTTCTACAAAATATTATTTTATTATATCATATTTTTAATGGTAACACGTTCTTTTTACTTTATATTAGCTATAAAAGTTTTAATTATTTATTAAATAGTTTGAATATTTTAATTATATACTTCAACCATAGCCTTTATGGGTTCAAAAAGATGACAATGTGCAATCAATATGTCGTTATGAATTCGATAAAAAGAAATATGATAAACAATCTAAACATACTACCTTAATTTTGTATTATCTTTCAAGTTTTCATATGCACCGATTAGGCTAATGGATAAATTTAATACAATTAACCGAAATATTTTGTTTTTATGCGGTGTTTCGTGTATAATAGATAGTGTATAAATTTGATACAATTTCATTGTTCAGTAGGCTAAACTAATATTTTTACAGAAAAATCACATGTTTTAAGATGTTATTATGGAACCGAAAAAAGTTAGAATTATAAAAGAAAAACCTGTTCTCCCTACCCTATACAAAAATGTAGGAATATATTGTCGAGTGAGCAGTAACACTCAAGAACAGTTAAATAGTATGGCTGCTCAAGTATCATTTTTGTTCAGCTATTAAGCAGACGTCTTGACTGGCGCTTTGTTGACATATATCTTGACTTTAAAAGCGGAGAGTCCAAAAATAACCATTTAGGCTTTAAGCGCATGATTGAAGATGCCAGAAATAAAAAGCTTGATATAATTATGACAAAAAGCATCAGCCGCTTTGGACGAAACACCTTAGATACTATTCAAACTCTCAGAGAATTAAAAGACCTTGATGTGACCGTCATATTTGACCAAGAGCACCTTGATACTTCCAAGGAAGATTCAGAAATGATATTAACAACATTGGCTGCCTTTGCTGAAGAAGAAAATAAAAATCGCAGAGATAACCAAAATTGGGCTATAAAGAAAAGACTGAAAGATGGCACTTCTGAAATATACTCCAGAGCATGTTTTGGATACACAAAATCTGACATCGGAGAACTGACCATAGATCGCAAGCAAGCAGAAATCGTTCAAAATATATTTACTATGTATCTTTCCGGCATGAGCATCTTAGGCATTGTTAAAGAACTTGAAAGACAAGGCATCAAATCTCCCACTGGCAAAGATAAATGGTGCAAACGAACCATCGACACAATGCTCAGCAACGAAAAATACATCGGTAATGCCCTTGTCTTTAAAACCTACAGTATCTATACTCCCAAGCATGAGAGAGTTCAAAATAATGACCATTCTCATGAGCAGTTCCTTCTGAATGATGATCATCTCCCCATCATTTCAAAGGAGGTGTTCGACGCTGTGCAGGAAGAAAAGGCTCGCCGTAGCAATATTGTCACAGATGAATCCGGTAAGCACAGAAAAGATACTCGATATAGTTCTAAAGATAAATAACTTTTACAGTTTATCAAGATTTACCCATCCCCTGTTACTTAATATTTCTCCATTTCGCAGTATCAGCACGTTGCCTACTATCCTTAAGTAATTTTGCTGCTTTTATAAAATCTTCCTCTATTAAAATATTTTCTTTAGAAATTACAAAATCACACTTTTCATCAAACAACTCTTTTATATTGACAGTTCTTCTAATGGAATTATATGCAGCTTCAGATGCAACAAAAGCTATTTCCGCTCCCGAACTACCCACTAAATATTTATCAACAAATACATCTTTATTAAAATGTTTGTCTACAGGCATTTTTTCAGTATGTATTCTAAAAATTGCCTTACACCCCTCTGGAGATGGTCTTTGTATCTCTATAACATAATCAAAACGTCCTGGTCTTTTGATTGCTTCATCAATCATATCAATTCTATTTGTCGAAGCAATCGCACAGATTTGATTGTTTTCATCAATGCCATCCATCAAAGTCAAAAGCTGATTTACAACTGTTGCCATGTGGGGATTGCCATCGGAATCTCTAGTTGATGATATTGAATCGAATTCATCAAAATATATAACAGCTGGACTATGATGTTTTGCTTCATCAAATATCTTTCTCAAATTTTCTTCCGATTGACCAATATATTTATTTAGTATTTCCGGACCATTAATAGAAACAAAATGTGCTTTTATCTCGTTTGCTATTGCCTTAGCAATAAGAGTCTTACCGCACCCCGGAGGACCATATAACAAAATTCCTTTATGTGGCTTAATATGATAATGTGAAAAAAGTTCAGGTGCAATTAGAGGTAATTCTATGACCTCTCTTACTTGCTGAACAATACTATCTATACCGCCTATATCGTCAAAAGTTGTAGATGGAATATTCTTTTCTTCCTCAGTTGTTTCGTTATTTTCATCATTGTTTCCATCAAGAGATATAGAGAATCCACCTCTAAATGAAGAGTATTGTTCCTTAGGCTTTATACCTATAATTTCGGTTTGTTGCATCCCCATAGGAGCTTCTCTGTATTTATATTCCCATTCTCCATCCTCAGTAACATCTATTTTATCAGGTAAGTTCTCTACGGTCTTTTCAATTTTATCTATTTGAAAATGTTTACATAAATTCAAATTCTTTGTTGTAGTTTCACTAGTAAGGATTTGCATTATGCGTTCTTTATCAACAATCCAAATATCTCCTTCAAAATGACCTATATCATACCAACACAGCGTTGATCGATACGAATAATACCCCTTCCTAAGAGATATAGACGATAACGAATTGCATCCCCAACCAGCTCCCGAATAACAAAACTCATCAGATAATATTTCATTTTCATAACTTTTTTCACAATTTAAGATTGTAAACAGATTATCAATATCACTAATTGTAGTTTCTTTTTCATCTATGTAATATTCCGTTTTAGACCAATTTTTAATTGTGAGCATAATATGTTTTAATTCAAAAAAATGCTCTTTCAGTTCTTCAAATGTTAGAGTTAATATATTTTCTGATTTATTCTGAATAAAGTTTTCAAATATCCCACAATTTGTACAAACCGAATCATAAAACTTTGATGAAGATTTGTAAAATACAATTTTAATTATCATAGTTTTCCCCCCCTTTGTTTCTACACTACAATGATCATTCTTATGAGCAATTCCTTCTAAAAGACGGGCATATCCCCATTATTTCAAAAGAAATATTCGATGCCGTACAGGAAGAAAATGCTCGACGCAGCAATGTTGCCACGGATAAATCCGGCAAGCGCAGAAAAGATACTCGGTATAGTTCTAAAAATAATACTGAAATTTAATTTAGTCTCATTCTAAGATATTGCTTGCGGTATAAATTCAATAGTTTTATGCAATCCGCCTGTCCTTTTAATTAACTCCTCCTGACCAATTATTTGTATCAAGTTTTTAATCAATCTTCCAAGAGTTCTTTTGTCTTCCTCATTTTCTCGATAATAAAATATTTTTGTTTGTACATTATCGTTACAAATAAATAGTCGCAATACATCTCTATCTGTAATATCTAATGAGTGACCAAAAATATACAAGTTATGTTTAGGAATCTTTTCTTTAGCAAATACCAAATAAATATGCTTCATTACTGAATAATGGCTGTTTCTATACGATTCTAACATATTATTTTTGTTTTCTATATAGTTTGCATATTCATCTCTAATCCTGTCTATCCAATTTAAATAATCATTGTCGGTAGATTTATATACTCTTTGATAGAATTTTTTAAATACCAAAAACTCTAATTCTGAATCCTTTCTTTCGTCATTTAAATACTCATCAATACCCAACACTAAATTGCTGGTTTTTACATTCTTATTTATATTGGCCTTTCCATGTATATAATCATATTTAATCTTCTTTTCTTTGCCATATATCTTTTCATATGTATCAGAATAATTGAATGATAATACATGATCAGGATTCAAATTCTCTATATCTGTACTTCTCTTGCTAACTATAATTCCTCCAACAAATTCAGCAATATAAATTTCCAATGCACGTGTCAACATATTTAACTCTGTATATAAGTATTTCGTAAATACATCTATTTGGGATGAACTCCCATATGCATTTTGCAGCGACCCCTTTGAACATTTTAATATATTCATTAGCATTTGGGATTCATACTTCTCAACATTTCTTACAGAACCGCCTGCTTGAACTTGAAATCTTGCAGAATCTAACGCTTGAATAACCTTTGATATTTCCAATTCAAAATCTATCCAGTTCTCACCTATATTAGAAGATGCATTCAAAAAATATTCAAACCAAACATTATGTTTAATGCAAGTATACATTTCATCTAATGCTTTGTTTGAAGTTGTAACCTCTGTATCATATGTTCCATCTTCATTAACTCTTTTCGTGTATTTTCTGTTTTCAAAAGCTTTTAACAAAATTTCCTTAATATATGTATTGACTTCCCAATTATCAAGATTTTTTTGTTTATATTCACATAATAATATGTCGTCATAAAAAGTATAAATTCTTCTTGCTTTGTCACAAAAATCAAGAAAATCCTTATAATGAGTTGGCAAATCATGTTCTAAATCAAACCCATTTCCAATCAATAATATTTCCATTTCT
This sequence comes from Hominilimicola fabiformis, assembly GCF_020687385.1. NCBI lineage: Bacteria > Bacillati > Bacillota > Clostridia > Eubacteriales > Oscillospiraceae > Hominilimicola > Hominilimicola fabiformis. The sequence goes on along the minus strand of NZ_JAJEQM010000026.1, from coordinate 12,846 downwards.
ATTCATTCTCTCGTGTCTTAATAAAATTCCATTGTCGTAGAATCCCTGTCACAACCATCCAATCCATAATCAAACTATTCTCTATCTACCAGATAAAATTTCTAGTATTAATGCAACTATTAATAATAATCCTTCATTATCATTACAAATACCAAACTTTCTTCTTTCATTTCCTTGTATATATCCACTATATACTGCAAACGCTTGATTCCAATCCTCCAAATTATATGGGCAATCATCATCAAATGTATTAAACATATTATCTTTGTACTTTTCTCTAATATATTGAATTAAATCCCCATCATCAATATGTTGTTCAACTTGCTCTATCATTTCTGACTTACCTTGAGAAATAAGTGCAATTATCTCTAAGCCAAATAATTGTAATCGTTCCGTGCCATTAAACATTTTATTCATAATACATATCTCCTTAATTTCTATATTTTAATCGGATATTATTTTTTATAAAAATATATAGGATATTATATCATATTTTAGCTAAAATTGCAATTAGTAAGTCCTACAAAACTTTTTTAACAAGCAAATCCAACCGATTAAAATCAGTCAAATAGCATGTTAAGGGATACACTTTTAACCGATTATCTCTAAGGGGGCTGGATCAATTTAGCCTACTCAAAATTTCACCAAAAGTAGTCTAAAATTTTTCTCTAAAAACGCAAAAAGGCTTGAAATCAAACCTTTTTCATTGTATCAAGTTTAAAACCTTGACTTGTGCAAGCCCGAGTCCGACTCCAACATTAAATCCTACTGCAAGTCCGACCGCAACCGCAACTCCAAGTCCGACGGCAAGTCCTAATACCGAAATTGACTGTAATATCAATGGTGAAAATCTATCTGTTACACTTAAAAACAGCACTTTAGGTGAAATTATTTTGGTTGCAGAGTTTGATACAAACGGTAAATTCCTACGTTGTACTACTAATTTACCATAGGAGAATATAAGTATTCCGTTGCTTTCTACAACCAATACCGCAAAAATTATGTGGTGGGATTCTCTAAAAAATCTCATCCCACTTACTGACGCAAAAACTGTAACAAGATAGTTTAAATTTTTATTAACTTTATTAGATTAATCTGATAGTTTATAATGAAATGGCAGTTGAAATGATAGAGCTAAGGTTTTAGCAAAACTCTAAGTATTCAACTGTCGTTTCATTATTTCTCGGTAAGCCATATTCTACTAACCACTCGCAAGTGTATTAATATTCTTACAAGATGTATATGTTTGTAAAACTGTCTGTTACCTAATATCTTTTTCTTATCCCCCGCATTACTCATCCTCATTCACATCAAATTCGTCCATAATCAACTGCTCAATATAGTTTTCAAACTTTGTTCTTACAATCAAATATCTGTTTCCCATGTAGAAAGCGAATCTTCCTTCATTGTTTTCTGCCATCCGTCTGAGTTTTTTTACTCCGATATTGAAATAAGCAGAAGCCTCATATATTGTCAACATATATTTTTCGCTTATTGGAATGTTATTTTTAATGCTACTGATATCTTTTTGATTAGCCATATTACTGCCTCCCTATATAATCTTAGTTTTTCTCCTATTTCATGTACGATAACCTTTTGTTATTACATATATAACTCTAAACTTAGAAAAAAGCAACTAATATCGGCAAATAAAGAGCACTTATATCGTAGAAGTTTTGTTGAAAAGATTCTCGAAATTTGTACGATTTATGATTTATCAATTACCGCCGCAATGTCAGAACATTATAATACGAGTTCAGCATTATTAGACATTTTATTTTTCATGTGTAAATCGACCAACTTTATATACCTCTACACACAAAAGAAGATTTGTAATAGCTAAAGCGGTTCCATTAATACCTTTATTTCTACTAATGCGTTCAATTTGCGATTTAAAAATTCCTATAAAATGACCAAAATCAAGTATAAAATAAATTTATATGATTGACTTTTTATTTCTGGTTTTGTTCTCTCCAATATATCTCTTCATTTCATCAGCTTAGTTGTATGTATTGCATTTTGTTGTAAATTATGTATTTAGCAAGCATACAGTTGCATTCGTTTACTATACTCTCCCCTACATTCAGTGTCACTTATTATATGCCCTCACAAAATTGTCACACTTTTAATTTGTCGATAATACGAAATATCTTGTAAAAAATCATTAAATAATGTATAATAATATTATTTAATATTACAGATTAGAACGGTAGGTACAGTTGTGCATATTATTGGAAAAATAGACATTGAAATATATCGATGCGTGACAGCTGATATACAGACAAGCGATGTTATCATAACACAACAACAGATTGAGCATATACAAGAACGTCACCCTAACGATTACGAACGATATTTTAAATATGTAAATGAAATATTGGAAAGTCCTGATTATATACTTGAGGCTAACAAACCAAACACGGCATTTATTTTAAAACACATTTGTGATAACGGTAAGAATTATCAACTTATATTGCGATTAAAAACATCACAAGACCCTATTGGTTATAAAAACTCTGTTATAACCTTTCTTAAAGTTGATGATAAAAGATATAATCGTTATCTTCGTACTAAAAAAATTCTTTACAAAAATGAATAAAAGTGCTATAATATTAGTAGGATAAGATAAGGTTATTTGAGGTGGACAATTTCGTGGCATCCACACGCCGATGGTAACGACAGGGGTAACCCGAGAGATGCAGGAGAACGCCACGCCTGCCAAATAACTATTCTTTAGAGAACCGCCTTGAATTTCAAGGCGGTTTTTGCTTTAATGACGGGAATTACAAAAATGACAGTTTTGAAAAAATAATAAACTTATTTGTGTTGTATGTTTTATCTATTCATTAAGTAATTCATACAAATTCACACGGAAACCTATTGCATTTAATGAAATATAATCTGAGCATTCATCAATAAGCGCAGATAAATCATTAGTGGTTTAGATGTCTTAGTCATATTGTGTAATACTCAATTCTAAATGAGACTCTTTGCATTTTTTAACATCTTTTAAACAAACCAATACATCAAGTTATCTAATCACTTTTACTTGTCTGTCGCTATAAATATTCGAAATAAAGTGATTATATTTCTCTGCACTTTCCCATTTACCTGCTACAATAAAAAGTTTATCACGATTTTTTTTAATTTCCGTTTTAATTTTTCCATAAATTTTTTCTTCATCAAATTGCAAAACAAACGTATATTTTCCACTTTCAGTTGGTGCTTTAAAAAAAACTCGTTTGCTTTCATCTTCAAAAAAGTGACCTGCTTGTCGTCGTGCTTCAACGATTTTATTTCCAAAACAACCTTTAGTATAGTAATATGCACTTCTATCATCCAATATCATATCTCGTATTTTTTTACCTGCATACATATCAGTCACCGGACGACTTTTACACATTGAATATATCTGTCGTAATGTTTTTATCGGTTGTTTGTTGTTTTCTCCATTATTATGTTCTCCTATATTCCTCTGAATCTTATTCCTTTCTGATTCCTTCTTTACCAAAAAAAGATTATTTATTGCATCATCGAATGAAAATAATTCTTCATTAAACTTATCAGAATCAAAATGATTCGCACTTGAAGCAAATGGACAATTGTCTATATGAGGAAATTGTTTGTAAGTAGCTCTAAAATATGCTTTTCTACTGCCATCTACTGCACATATATGCAAATGTGCAGTACAATCTTTATTAGGGCAGAAAAAGAGCGTATCTATATTTTCTGTCATTGCCTCAGATGCATATATAACCTCTGTTCTATTCCTATCTCTATATGCGTACGCTGACATATTATAACCTCCTTTAAATCTATTCTTCTTTTTTTTAAATTATTAAAGTGTATGTATAACAATTTAATAAGCACTTAAATAGCAATTTATCTTGTATACAATATATCATATTTTAATAATAAACACAATCAACTTTTTACAAATGTTTCTACTACTTTTATTATAGTCCAATTATTTAATTTTTTCAAAGAAATTTATTATAATTTTTTAGGCAATCCATTAGATATAAATTCTTAACAATGTACTATTTTTCCCTTATTAATGTATCTTTCAAATCTTCATACAAATCGAATAAATCTATTGATTTTATGCAATCTTTTATAAATATAATAGATATTAATAAATATTGATACACTTATACTTTCATCAGACAAAAATAATTTTTTATAATAAAATTCACTAATTTAGAAATACTTTTATGAATCAAAAGAAGTTAGATTAATAAAACCAAAATTTTAAATTCCAGCATTATGCAAAAATATACAATATTTGTTCATTCAAAACAAAAGACACCTGTATGGTGTCTAATCACAATAAAATAAGATATGTACATATATATTTTTTCATTTGCTGAATAGTAGTAAAACCGTAGTAAGGGACTTTTCCTAATGTCATGATTTGCCCCGATTTACCCAATCAAAAGGCGATACGTCTTTTACACTCATACTATTGCCGTGGCAGACAAATAGTATTTTAATCATATAATTCTTCCTTTCTAAATTCAAAACTTTATCCCAACAACTTCATATACAAAAGCAGATAGGGATTTCCTTCTTCGTTGCAGACTGTTCTTTTATATATTTAAAAGCCTAAGTGTTTATAAAATCCAACCGCTTTAAGGTTATCTTCATTGACGGTTACTTACTGTATATTATAATTTTGAACGCCATATCGCACAAATTGTTTACCTATTTCTTTTTCTCGTTTCTGTGGTGAAATGAACAACATTTTCAAACGATTATTTTAAGTTCCCATAAAACCGACAATGTTATCCGTTTTGGCAACAACAAGATATTTTACGCTTTTTATAGTCTGCGGAACATATTCTTTAATCTTATTTACTTCCGAAACAGAAAAAAGATGTGTTGCACGAACGGAATTTTTCCAAACATTCAAAAGAGAATTTATAAGTTGATTATTTCTTTTACTTCATACAATTTAATATTATTATCCTCACCGTCTACCTATTATACCACAGTAAAAAAGCCTTGATGTGAGTCATTCGCCCACATCAAGACTTTTTATTTATACAAATCTCTTTTCAACCGCAGCCTTAACTTGTGCAAGGTGATCTTCCTTAACTTCTTCAAGAATAACTGCAATATCCGGATTATATTGCTTTAGCTTATCCCAAAGCAAATCTTTATTAAGCAATCCGTCGCACGGGAATTCATAAGTAACTTCACCGTCAACAAGTTTAAAATCTTTCAAGTGAAGCAATTTTGTTTTCTCGCCCAACAAATCAAAATGAGTATTAATAATTTCATCTTGATTTTTATAATTTGCGGTATTGATATAATTAACAGGGTCAAATATAACTCTGACATTTGGTGAATTAAGGTCATCGACCAATCTTTTCATCTTTGTCGGAGTATTTATAACGTGAAAATGAACACCCTCAATACCCACATTTACGCCTATTTCTTCTGCCGCAGAAACAAGTTTTTTCATATTCTTCAAAAGATACTGATATGTTTCTTCGGAGTTATTTATTTCATCGTCATCACTGAAACGGCAAGTTTCAAGACCGACCATTTCCGCACCGATATATTTTGCATAATGCAAATTCTCGATAAAATAATCAAGGCTTTCATTAAGGCTTTCCTCGTTTGCGTCAGACGGATTGATATAACAGCCCAAAATCGGCACACGAATACCGTTTTCACGCAATTTATCGCCGATTGACTTAGCATATTCAGGTGTAAAATTACCTTTCTTAAAATCAGCCAACGACCTCAAAAGCACAAGCTGAACACCGCCAACGCCGTACTCTTTACACTTTTCGCACAAAGCGTCAAGCGTATTAGTATCGAAGTCATGACCTCTCATTCCAATATACATTTTACTTCTCCTATTACTTCAAGTCCTTTGTTTCAATGAAGTCCATATCGTCAAACTCTTGGTTTTCACCGCACATTGCCCAAATAAATGAGTAATTCTTTGTGCCGACACCTGTATGTATTGACCAGCTTGGTGAAATTACAGCTTCTTCATTATGCATAATGATATGTCTTGTTTCGTCAGGCTCGCCCATCATATGGAATACTGCGTCATTTTCGCCCATATCAAGATATAGATAAACTTCCATACGTCTGTCATGTGTATGACAAGGCATAGTGTTCCAGTTTGAACCTACGTCAAGCATTGTAAGACCCATTGCAAGCTGACAGCTCTGCATAACTTCAGGGTGGATATATTGATTGATAACTCTCTTATTACAATCTTCAACACTGCCGCAAGGAACTTTCTTAGCCTTTGTAATATCAATCTTTACTGTCGGATATTCCTTATGAGCAGGACATGATGAAACATAGAACTTCGGTGGGTTTGCTTCGTCAACGCACTTGAAAGTAATTTCCTTATTGCCTCTGCCGATATATATACCGTCACGAGGGTTCATTTCATAATCTGTACCGTCAACTGTGATTATACCTTTTCCGCCGATATTGATACAGCCCATTTCACGTCTTTGTAGGAAGTAGTCAGCAGCAAGTTCCTTACCGGCCTCCAATACAAGCTCTTGCTTTACAGGCATAAATCCTGCTGTGATAATACGGTCAATATGGCTATATACCATTTTTGAATTATCCGGAGTAAACAATCCGCTGATATGAAATTCCTCTCTTAATCTTTCAGTTGTGTAATGCTTTACATCTTTTGGGTTTGATGCACATCTTAAATCCATTTTAAAATTCCTCCTTGTATTAAATACTTTCTATATTACATTTTAACATATATTACTTTTAAAATCAAGTGGCTACTATTCCTTAGCCATTATGCAAATGCTTTTTTCTGCATTTGCACCTTTCAACGTATGATTAGCCAAATCAAGTGCCTCGGTAACGTTTTCACCCGGATTAATCGTCGCGACGCCTGCGGTTATCACAACAGGACATTCTTTATAATTTCCGACCGTATCGGAAAAAGCTTCAAGCTTTTGTTGTATTTTCGTTTCTAAGTCCACGCCTTCTTCAAACATAAAACAACTGATAAATTTATCCGTTCCGTTCAAATGACAATTCACGCATACCTCTTCAGAGCTAACAAGCAAGAACTTTGCAAATTGTTTTAAAACTCTGTCACCCTCTTCACGACCGTAAATACGGTTAAACTCATAAAATCTGTTAAAATTAAAATAAACAAATCCGATTTTTTTGTTTGTCACATGAGCGTTTCTCGTAATTCGTCCGACTTCTTCTTCAAACTTACTCAACGTAAATACGCCGTAATCGTCATTATCAACTTTATTTTGAAGGAATTTTTCACGTTCCGTGATTATGTGTGACGATTTCATAAACATTGACAGTATCTTTGTTATTTCAAACATATCGTCAAATTCGTTCTTTTCCCAAATACGTTGCTTGTCCCAACACTGATAACAGACAACATAATATACATCTTCGTTTTCGGTATTTGATGAATATATCATTTGAACGTGTTCCGCCGCCTCAAATATGTTCCTGTATTTTTGTGTAAATTCCTCTTTAAATGCAGGGGTATACTTAAATATATTATCCTTTTGAAATCTCTTTTTAAACAAAACAAGGTCATTATGCTCGTAATAACCGCTCTTTTTATCAGTGAACACAACATTATAATCACCGTCATGTTCTTTCCACCACTGAAATTCTATTTCAACTTTATCGTTAATCATATCGTATTTCATAATCTGAATACAGTCAAGATTAACTGCAACACCGATATGACGCATAAGATTTGATATGGCATTATCCGAATCGGTTGATTTAGACGCAATTTCAAGTGCAACCATTATTATATCGTGATTTTCCGAAACTTCTTCGCTTTCATCTTCTTCGGTCATAATTCCGGTGTATGTCAAAGCATTTTTATCAATAAATTCACCGTTGAAATATTCAAAGCGATTTTTTCCGTTCGTCTTTGCCATATACAAAGCACTGTCGGCTTGTCTGAAAAGGTCCTCATACTTAACTCTGCCATGCCCCAAAGTAACACCCATACTGCACGAAATATCTTTTTCGTCATTTTTATCTATACGCATTTTTAGTATGGCAAGACGTATATTTTCAAGTTTTCTCTCCAACTTTTCCGGTTTTGTGTTATCTATATAAACAAGAAATTCATCACCGCCAAAACGACCGATTATATCCTCTCTGTCAAGCGTACTCTTTATACTTCCCGCAACCATCGCGATAACCGCGTCACCGTACAAATGACCGAATGTATCGTTTATGTTTTTAAAATTATCTATATCAAGAACGATAAATGCACATTCTTCGTTCATTTTTTGAGTTTTCAATCTCTCTCGAATTTTCTCGATTGCCGTTTCTCTGTTAAGCACTTTTGAAAGCGGATCTATATGTGCTTTTAATTTCAGCTGTTCTTCCTTTTTCTTTGTTTCGTTTATGTTTCGTGCACAGCCGATATATGTGTTCGTTTTCTCGGACGGTTTCAATACAAGTCTGTACCATTCAAACGGCTCTGAGTCATTCATACGCATACGTGCGTCAATCGTCAATTCGCCTTTTACGGGGCTCCCTTTTAAAGACTTGAGCAGTATTGTATCTTCCTGAAACATATACGTATTATTATCAAGATTTTTCATAAAATTCTGAACAGGACGTTCCAACATTTCATTGTCGATAGACGACATATAAAATATCGTGTTTGTATCTTTTTGAGAATCATATTCAAAAAAGTACTCATTTGTCGCACTTAATGCGATGATATACTTTGAACATTGATTTTCAAGCTCCATAAATTTCTTCTTGTTTTCAGAGTCGTCAAACAACAATGCAAATATGTGCTTATCATCAAGCTTTACGGCAAACATACAAATATATATACTGTCACCGCTCAAGTTTTTGCTTTTGAAATACAGTCGCTTGGGAGTGTCGGCACTTCGGATTGTATCGTCAAATAATTTGCGACATTCTTCTTCAACTATAATATTATCTTGATTAAAATTTTCGTTGTTGTATGTGTCATTGGTGTAATATATTTTGTAATTATCATCAACAGAAAACACCACCGCACTGCACGGCAATGAATCATATATTTCATAATCTTCTTTAAGAAAATACGTCATTGTTTTTCTCCGTTTACTCATTAATTTGTGATTTATATTATACCACACACTGAATATTTTTGCAATTAATTAATAAAAAAAGAACACTCAAAATTTGAGTGTTCTTAAATTAACAAAGTGTCTTAAGCCAAGCCTGCTGCTTTTAGACCGATGTAGATTGCAAATAATACAACTGAAATCCACATAACAGCGCTGATGTCCTTTGCCTTACCTGTAACAAGCTTTAGTATTACCCATGATACGATACCGAACATAATACCGTTAGCGATTGAATAAGTAAGCGGCATCATAATGATTGCCAAGAATGCACCGATTGCATCGGCAATATCACCGTCAAACTTAACTTGTCTGATTGATGAAAGCATCAACAAGCCAACATAAAGCATAGCAGGAGTTGTTGCGAATGAAGGGATTGATGTAAAGATTGGTGCGAATATCAATGATATGAAGAACAATACTGCAGTTGTAACTGCTGTAAGACCCGTTCTGCCGCCTGCCGCAACACCTGCACTTGATTCAACGTAGCTTGTAACAGTTGATGTACCGAAGCAAGCACCTACAACAGTACCTACAGCGTCAGCCATAAGAGCGCCTGTTGCGTTTGGAAGTGAGCCGTCTTTATCAAGAAGCTTTCCTTTTTCCGCTACACCTATAAGTGTACCTACTGTATCAAAAATATCTGTGTACAAGAATGTGAATACGATAAGTATAAATGCAGGAACATTCTTTGCTATAAATCCAAAGTCAAATTGGAACATCTTCGGAGCCTCAAAAGAACTTAGTGAGAATTGAGGAATAACTGAATATACGCCTGCCTCAGGATTTGGCACATACCAACCTACAAGCTGTGCTATAATGCCAAGAACCCAAGTTATAAGTATACCTAAAAGTATTCCGCCCGGAACTTTGTAATGCTGTAAAGCGCCGATTATAAGCAAGCCTACAAGCGAAAGTACAACAGTCGGTGAAGAAAGTTCACCAAGTGCAACAGTTGTTGATTCACTTGCTACAACAACGTTTGCGTTAAGCAATGCTATGATAGCAATAAACAGACCGATACCTGCTGTGATAGCAAATTTAAGGTTTGAAGGAATCTTGTTTACAAGAGCCTCTCTGAATTTGAATAGTGAAAGCAACATAAATATGATACCTTCAATAAATACTGCGGTCAATGCAACTTTATAGCTGTAACCCATAGCACCGCATACTGTAAATGCAAAGAATGCATTTAGTCCCATACCTGATGCAAGAGCAACAGGATAGTTTGCAAAGAACGCCATACATAATGTAGCTATACCTGCTGAAATTGCAGTTGCCGAGAATACCGCTCCGGCTGACATTCCGTCAATTCCACCCAAATATGATGGGTTTACGGCAAGAATATATGCCATTGCAAGAAATGTTGTAATACCGGCAATAATCTCAGTTTTGACATCTGTACCGTGTTCCTTTAGTTTGAAAAGTTTTTCCATGGTAAATTTCCTTTCATTAATTTTTTGTTTTTGTAGATTACATTCTATCATAAAAAATTTAAAAAATCAACGAAATATTCATAGTTTATTCAAATTTTAAACTATTCTTCATACTTTTTTAACAGTCTTGTTGACACAAAAAAATTACTGTGGTATAATTCTAAAAAATATAATAAGTCTGCCACCGGGTAGAATAAATCAAAGCACTCGTTACACATCGTCAGGTCTTAGAAGATGTATAACGAGTGTACTTATTTTTAATTGTATAATTTTGAAAGGTGAATGAAATGTTTAGAGAAATGCGTAGAAAAAAACAGGAATTGAGTAAAGAAGAATGTATTGATATATTACAAACTGCTAAAACAGCCGTACTTGGTGTTGTCGGTGATAATGGATATCCTTATACCGTGCCGATTAATTTTGTATATGCAAATGATAAAATATATTTCCACAGTGCAAAAAACGGTCATAAAATCGACGCTATAAACAAGTGTAATAAAGTGTCGCTTTGCGTTGTTGATAAAGACGATGTTGTTGAAGAAGAACTTACAACTTATTTTAAAAGCGTTATTTTGTTCGGTAAAGCAAGCATTTTAAATACAGATAAAGAAATTTTTCACGCGGCAAAAGTTTTTGGTTTGAAGTATAATAATGATGTGACCGCAGTGGAAAAGGAAATTAAACGTGAGTGGAATGCCCTGTCCTGTATTGAAATCAAGATAGAACATATGACAGGTAAAGAAGCAATCGAATTGACACGTAAACGTGGGTAATGCAAAGGCGTATCATTATCTTGATACGCCTTTTATATTTCATTTTTACCACATATACTTACAATTATTACACTTGTAACTCTTTCTTATTTTAGTGCTAAATAAACCAAACAATGCACCAGATATTACTTTCTCACCCGCTCCTATTGGTTGGACGTTTGTTGAACCACAAGTTGGACATTTAGGGCTATTTCCGCCGACGGAGACAGTTCCGATTATTCTATCTGATACATCTGACAATTCTGGGTTTGTAACATTTGTTACTTCACTTGCAGGTTTTAATCTAATATTGCATTTTACGCAATAATATGTATCCCTTTCATTATACACTAATCCACAATTAGGACATTTTTTAAATTCCATTTTATCATCTCCTATGGTATTACTCTTACTTCCCTGGTTTCCACTTATGACCGCACTTTTGGCATACATTTCGTGGACTACCTGAGCCTATAAATCCAGTGAGTAGACTATATCCCCTATTCGTTGTTGCAACTGAATATGAACCGCATTTAGGGCAACGGACGGCATTTGGGTGTTGTTTTTCGTATTCATGTTCTCTGGCTAGGCGTTCGGCACGTTCTTCGGCAAGTTGTTCTTCACTGGTTTTAGGAACATATGAGTTGTCACGTTTGATACCAAATGATTCAAATAGTAGTTGATCTTCATAATCTTCTTCATACATTTCTTTTAATCCTTTGCTAACATCATCGACATTTTCATATTCGGCTTTATAGATACAATTTGGACAATATTTATCATTGTTGTCCATTGTAACATATCCACATTTAGGACAAACTTGCATTTTAATGACCTCCTGTCTTTATTTATATAGTAATTATACACCCAATTTATAAATTCGTCAATATTTAACAATTATTATTTGTACTCCACAATACAGATTAATAAGCAGTGTGATATTCAAGCCTATAAATGACGGATTGTCAAATTGGTTAAGTTCTATATTGTCAATAAACAAATGTTTAAATGATACAGCTAAATTTAGCAAATTATCCTTATCAGGTTTTGATACTCTTGCTGAAAAATTGATAAATATAACACAACTATTGAGTGAAAGGCAATAATAAAAAAAACTAGAACAAAAACTGATTAGACAATCACAGCATATGTTCAACAATTATCTACTTAATAAAAGAGCAACTAATATAAAAATAACACAAAAAAAAGCCTTTACAAGAAAGGCTTTTTAAAATGTTGGTGACCCGTGCGGGAATCGAACCCGCGTTACCGCCGTGAAAGGGCGGTGTCTTAACCGCTTGACCAACGGGCCATATAGTCAAAAAATCAGAATAAGTAATTGGCTTATTCTGATTTTTTTGTGTGGCTCCTCCAGCTGGGCTCGAACCAGCGACATCATGATTAACAGTCATGCGCTCTGCCAACTGAGCTATAGAGGAATATCTCTTTAGCCTTCGCTAACTTTTTCTTTAAACACCAAAGATAACGACTTTTGTCGTTATCTTCAGCATTCTTCGTTCCGGCAACTTTCTACTTTCC